>JACGMN010000152.1 GCA_014061035.1 Candidatus Methanophagales archaeon
GGGTGAGGGTAAAGGGAAAAGCCATGAGAATAGATGGATACTTTGAAACGCACAAAGAGGAGAGATATTTTAAAAATGAAGACGTCATAAAAAGATGGAATGGAAGATAGAGGAGATGCATGAAGACCTTAAAAGTTATTTTGGACTTGAAGATTGCTATTCAAGTAAAAAGGAAACTTATTATGCAGATCTTGCAATATGCTACCTACTATTCTTGATTTTCTGGTCTTATAAAATCGTTTATTCCGATGAAAGAACGATAGAAGATATTTGGTGGGATTATTGCATGAATTACGATAAAATACTCGCTTATAACAGCCTAAAGCAAAATCAAACGGATGAACAGGGAGTGTGTATCATATCACCATGAAAATAGATTCATAAGAAAGGGTAAAAGGTGTGTTCCCTATATGGGCATTGTATTTATAAATAGAGACTCCAGGCAAAGACGTTGTTATCTATTACTCACCCCCGCAGCTCTTTTAACCGCCTCTCCAGCTCTCTATATCTTACTCCCAGCAACGATCTCATGCTGTTTGTATTTGGAATTGCCAGGTCAGGTATATCAGGATTGAGCCATCTGCTCACTTCCCTCCGTTCAGTTGGCGGTTCACCACGTTTCATCGTGTTCACGTATTTATTCAGTGCATTCGCCATACGCTCTGCAGCAGCGCAGAGTAGCCAGCTTTTGATGCTGTTGGTGCTCTTGTATACCTGCATGAGTTCTGGCACAACCTTTAAATCGTGGTCTATGCACACACCCATGAGCTGCCAGTGTTCCGGTGTCATCTTCGCCATAGTAAACGATTCCTCACTATCTAAAGCAGAGCCACGCATGGAGATGAAATTCATCGGCACGATGAGCGACAAAGTCCCTTTCAAATCCTCTATCAGTTCTATGCTTTTGATCACATCATCCACAGTTTCTCCCGGGAGACCATTTATTATTGTTGCTGCGTTAAACCAGTTATTCTCATCGAGAATCCCGAACGCCTGTACGACGATCTCATGCCATTTCTCTGGAGGCGATGGCAGTGCTTTACCACGCATGTGTCTCGCAATCAGTCTTGCACTCCCGGTCTCTATCCCGGTTTGCGCACCTATCCAATCCTGGTCGAGCATGGAGTAGCAGATTTCAGAAACCGCATTTAGAAGACCGGGGTTATGATATACCGTAGCGAGGGCTATATGGCTTGCACCAATGCTCTTAATTCCTTCTATGGATGCGACACGCCTGAACAGCTCCAGAACTCGCTCATCATCCGGCGCTATCCCTTTCGCACCATAACGCAAGACATCTTCCGAATGCAGGCAGATAGAACGCTGACCAGCTTCTACATTTGTCTTCACATCTCTTGCAATATGCTCGACCGATTTGAAACGAAGCCTCTGCATCCATAGCGTACAAAAAGAGCAGCCTCTGCCACAGCCTCGGGCTATCTCAACCACGCCGTGAATTGTGGCACCCTTGATGTTTGGTATATCATCTACTTTTGGCTCTTTACCATTTATTATCCTCGATGGTAGTTTCTCACCCTCAAGTATTGACTTAAACATTTCAGGCACGGTGAGTTCACCCTCGCCAAGATGAACATAATCGATATTCAGTTTGTCCATAATCACTTCATTCGCCAACTGCCATGCCGCTTTACCGCCTGCCACCACTATCTTCTCCTTCATCACCGGCTTCTTCATCAATTCAAAGAACTTCACACGGTTATAGGGTGGACCGATATCGAGCATGTCCACGAACTCCGAAGTGGGTGGATTGATACCTAAGAAATCGTGTCCGGTAACGCCTATTAGCTCCGTCCTGCTGCCTGCCACGCATTCCAAATCTCGTGGATGCACAACCGCGACTTCATTCGCACCAAACACCTTAACTAATGACGCTTCTATAACCCTGAGTCCAAAATCGGCATACACCGCTCTACCGTTCCTCCTCGGCACCGGCGGCGCCCAGACGTTGAAATAAAACCAATCAGGGAGGATACCCTGGGGCATGCAGGTGGAGAACCCCACAAAGATCCCCCATCTATACTTACTCATCATTGTCTCATCCGCGGTAAGCACGATTTTAGGACTTTCATTTCTTCTCATGTTTTCACCACCTCCACCGCCTCTTCATGATCTAACCTTCGCTCAACAAAGCCTTATTGCCCATCTTTATTCTTCCCCCTTATCCACTGCGCTTTCAACCCTTCTTAGATAAGCAATGGCATGCTCAACTTTCTCCCTGAGATGTTCAAGGTCTTTTATGCCTTCGAGATCCGTACCAAGCTGGTTTAGATACCCCTTAACCTTCTCTCTTTCTGCTTTTATCCGCTCTACGAAGTTCACGTTTGCCACGTACAGGTTCTTCCTGACCCTTCTGACGCGCTCTACCAGACCCATCCTTATGAGCGTATTGAGATAGTTTATGGTAGAAGAATAGGCATAGTTGGTCCTTTCACCTATCTCCTCCGCGGATAGCGGCTCACGCGATGCGATGAGTACTGCGTAGATGGTACTGCAGCCTTCTGCAAAGCCCCAGTTCATCATCATCGCTTTCACACGCCTGATTGCGCGGTCCACGGGTGACTCATGCTCCGCAGACTTTATCTCTTTTGACTCTACCATAATTATTATAAATATTATATTTAATATGAACTTAAACCTTTGCGGTACGCGATGAAAAAACGAAAATGCCTTATATATGGATATAGAATGGTAAACAAGAATAGGTGAGATAGCGGCATGGAACTGGAAAGAGAAGAGATCCTGAGTGCGATTTACCACTGTGTGAAATGCAGCTATGCAGTATCGCGAGTTTCCACCCGCAGGAGGAGTGGTTACCGTTATGCCCAAGCGGGCAGTTTTATGGCTATCAAGCGTTTTACGCACCAGGGAAGATGGAGATCTTCCGGGCGCTATTAGAAGGCGAGATAGCAGAACCTTCAGATGGGCTATTGAAAGCGGTCTATGCCTGTACGGTATGCGGCGCATGTTACGAGAAGTGTAAGCAGATAACAAGTGTGGAGCTGGGAGCACCCGATCTGTTTGAAGCGATGAGGCACGAGCTGGCAAGTAAAGGCTGGATTCTCGACACGCATAAGAACATTGCGGAAAAGATAAAGGAAACAAGGAATGCGTATGGCGAGAAGTACGAATACAAAGCGAGATCGTCTGATGGTGATATTCTCTATTATATTGGTTGCACCGCCCGGTATAGAGTGCCGGAGATTGCAGATGCTATGCTTGAGATCTTCGATAAATTAGGGATAAAATATCAGGTAATGGATGAGGAATGGTGCTGTGGCTCGGTATTATTCAGAACAGGTCAGGTAGAAGCGGCGAAGGAACTTGTGGCACACAACGTTGAAGAGATAAAGAAGAGCAGGGCAAAGACCGTTGTTTTTACATGCCCCGGATGTATGAAGACGTTCGAGAAGAATTATCCTGATATGGGTGTCGAACTGGTGCACTCCACGCAGTTCCTATTACGACTGGGCGATATAAACGTGAAGAAGCTGGATATGGAAGCTGCGTATCACGACCCATGCCATCTGGGCAGGGATTTGGGTATATATGAAGAGCCGAGGCTAGTTTTAAAAGAAGTTGTGAGTGTGAAAGAGATGAAACGAGAGAGGGAGCAAGCGTGGTGCTGCGGCTCTGGCGGTGGCGTGAAGTCGGCATTCGATGACTTCGCACTCTGGAGTGCCACCGAACGGCTGAAAGAGGCGAAAGAAGCGGGTGCGGAAGTGCTCGTCAGTGCATGCCCGTTCTGTAAAAGGAATTTGAAGGAAGCTGCGGAAAAAGAAAGAATGGAAGTGTATGATGTTGTGGAGCTTGTAAACAGGTGCTTAGAGGGGTGATTAAGATGGATGGAACGATTTCAAAATTAGTAAAGGAGTTACAAGCGATAGTAGGAGAAGAGAATGCAACTGACGACCAGGCAATATGCACATCATATTCGAGAGACCAGCATTGGCACTTTGTGCCCGCAAAGAACCCGGGTTGTATCGTGCGACCCGGGGACAAAGAGGAAGTGCGAGCGGTTTTGATGCTTGCAAATACGCATAAAATACCGGTGATTCCGTATAGCACGGGAATAAATGTGCGTGGCTTGACTATCCCTGTTCATGACGGCAGCATTTTATTAGACCTATCAAGGATGAACCGCATCCTGGAGATAAACCCCGAGATGAAGACCGCGACCGTAGAGCCGGGTGTGACGTTTGGGATGTTACTGGAACAGACACGAAAGTACAAGTTGCGACCTGCATTCCCGGATGCACCGCTTACCGTGAGCGTACTGGTAAATTATTATTTACGCGGAATCTATCAAACCGCAGCTAAGGACGGGCACGACCACACGCTCTCGTATGAGATGATTCTGCCGAACGGTGAGACGTTAAAAACAGGTTCAAGAGCGCTTTCCAAGATGCCTTATTTCCGGTACGGTGTGGGTCCGGACTTTGCGGGTATGTTCTGCGCACATCCCGGGACGTGTGGTGTGGTAACCGAATTAACGGCGAAACTGTACCGGCTGTTTGACCACAGGAAAGAGTACTTCATTGGTTTTGACGATGTAAACACACCGACGAGATTCATTTACAATTTGATGCATGATGAATTAGCGGCGAGTATCAGGTTAGTGGATAACCAGAGCTGGTTGAAAGGCATCTTCGGCACTTTTGATTATCCTTACGAGGAACTGCCGAAGTTCGTAGTGTGCGTGCTGGTAGAAGGCGTGGAGGGTGTTTTCGATGCGAAAGATACGCTGGTGCGTGCGTACATGAAAGAATGTGGCGGGGAGGTACTGCACACCTTTTACTTTAGACGAGGGTATATATAAGACTTTAGATATTTAAATCTTAGGGCTATGAACTCAAAAAATAAGAAGAAAGGGGATATGGGGATTGTAGAGTATACGGAGGAGATATTTAAGAGCTGCGGTGCAAAGGGAGCGAGCCAAGCTTTAAACTATGC
>JACGMN010000002.1 GCA_014061035.1 Candidatus Methanophagales archaeon
AACAGTGGGATCTTTATCTGGAAGGTCGAACGGATCCTGGAAGAGATAGCGCGTCATATGCCGGAACTCTACAGCGGCTTAAGAGAAATCGAGAAGCATTGGGAGACGCCCGCTTCAGAACAGGTCACAGCAGCGGTTTACAGGGGTCAGAAAGCTGTCTCCATCGATCACGCAGTAATGGAGAAGGCGTCGCGGATAGCTGTCATCCCGGTAGAGATGGGCTGGAACGACCTTGGCCGGATTCGGGCCCCTTGGATATGCTGAGCTTGACGCACGAGGAAGCAGGAGGGGAATGAGCTTTGGAGTTACTACGCCAAGAGTCGACGATAAACGAAGGACTTCGCATTATATGCCTATTGGGGTGGATAAACGAACTAGTTCGCCAATTACACGTTATACGAAATGCACATGTTTAAGGAAAACGGAAAGGTGTAGATGATGAGATTGAGAATCTATATAGACACATCGGTAATTGGTGGATGTTTGGATAAAGAATTTCAAACGGTTCAAGGGAACTAATTGATAAATTCAAGCGTGGAGAGGCGATAGCGGTGATATCAGAACTGACGAAACTGGAATTGAAGGATGCACCACAAGAAGTTGGGGATATACTCAAGGAGATACCTGAGGAAAACATAGAATATGTGGAATTAACGGAAGAAGCAGTGAATCTTGCCGGGAAGTACATCACTGAAGGGGTAATAGGTGGAGGGAAATTAGTTGATGCAGAACATATAGCGATTGCAACAATAAACCGTGTGGATGTGTTAGTGAGCTGGAACTTCAGACATATTGTGAACTTGCAGAGGATTCGTGGATACAACTCAGTAAACCTTAAATATGATTATCCCTTATTAGAAATAAGAAGTCCATTGGAGGTGATAACTTATGAAGAGTGAGAAGAAATTTGACGCTGTGAAAATGATGCGAGAAATCAGGGATAAGTTGAGCAAAGAGTTCATGAACATGAGCTACGAGGAACAAAAGAGATATATAAGGGAAAGAATTAAGGCTGGAACATGAGGTTGAGAAGAATGTGCACTTCGTATAA
>JACGMN010000018.1 GCA_014061035.1 Candidatus Methanophagales archaeon
AGGAAGACCGAGGTATGAACGATGTTCAATCCCATGATCTTCTTTATCAGGTTTTCCTTCGCTATCATTACATACAAACCTATCAAGATTAAAATCATACATATCCAGTAACTGAAATTACCGAGTAGAAACTCAACGTCGACTATCATTCGAATACCTCCTCTGCCATACCAAAGAATATTATTATCAATAATGCCATGACCGCAACTCCAATCGCTATCTCGATTGATACGATCATCAGCTCGCTGACATCAGCAGGAGGAATTGGCAGTGGTATAACCAAGAAATCTAAAAAATAACCGCCGAATAATATGCCCAACATCCCTATTCCGGTAAAAACCAATGCGCCTGAGACCGCTATTGCTATTAGCATCCTGAAAGGTGCTCTTTTTTCTGCTTCTGCTAACTCAAACGTCAGTGTCAGCAGTATCAGGCTCGCGGCAAAGATCGCACCGCCCTGAAAGCCACCCCCCGGACTGATATGACCATGCATAATGACGTATAACCCAAATAATTGTATAAATGGGATCATTATCCTTGATACTGTCTGGACAATTATAGTGATCATTCATCCTCCCTCCAAAGAAGAGATAGAACCGCTGCCGCTCCGACAAATATCACCGTTAGCTCGCCAAGTGTATCATACGCTCGATAGCTTATGAGAATCGCGGCAACTATATTCTTCACTCCAGTCTCCTCATACGCCATCTCAATGTACCTTGGAACGACGTGCAAATGTGCTGGAGCCTCAGGATCACCAAATGCGGGCATGTCAAGTACAGCTATGAAGAGCACAGCCCCGATCATTGCTAAGACGATAAATACCGTTACATGTCTAACTCTAACCATCTAATCAATCCTCCTCCCACCTTGTCGTTCTAGTTATGGCAACAACAAACAAGAGTCCTGTGATACCGGCACCAACTGCTGCCTCTGTCAATGCGACATCTGGTGCATTAAGTTGTGCAAAGACTATTGCCAGAACCAGGCTGTAGATAGAGAAAGCAACGGTTGCTGCCAATAAATCTCGTGAAAACGCAGTGATGAGTGAAAGAAGTACTAAGAAACACAAAAGTATAATGTCAAGCGGCCATATCATATTATTCTACCCCCTCCCTTTTCTCGTCTTCTTTATACATATCAACGACTGTCTTCTCCCATAGTTTTATGCCATGTATGTGGGCAGCACGCGCTATCGCATGAGCCGCGGTTGGATTCGTCAAAAAGATGAAGATTACGATGAACATAATTTTTACACTTGCGAATGTTGCTCCTTCATAGAGCATTATTCCGGCAAATATCATACCCAACCCAAGCGTATCACATTTAGTAGCCGCGTGCAGCCTCGTATAAACGTCAGGGAATCTGATCAACCCTATGGTTCCTACTATAAAAAAGAGTGTGCCTATGGAGAGTAATAGTATCAGCAATAGATCGAATATGATGTTATATATTATCATATCATTCGATCACCTTCCCAATCTCCAGGTATTTCGCAGCAGCGATTATTAGCACGAACATCAGTACAGCATAAGTCAACGCAATATCGATGAACATCATATTATCAAATATAACAGCGATTAAAACCAGGATTGCCAGCGTCTTGGTGCCTATTATCTGTGCAGCAAGTATCTTATCAGGCAGAGTTGGACCGACTAAAAGCCGGTAAAAACAGATAAGGGCTGCAAAAGATAATACCAATGCAACTGTTAAAAAAAAGTCACTCATCGTTCTGTTCTCCTACCTCACCTCTTCCCCAAATACATGCTCCATGTGTCTCTCGAAATCACCCTTCAAAAGTTGCTCCCCTGATTCGATTGAAAGGCAGTGAATATAAAAATACCCATCAATTATATCAATCGTCAACGTGCCCGGCGTGAGCGTGATAGAAGTAGCGAGCGTGGTGAGCGCGAGATCGCTTTTCAACTCGGATTTGAACTTTATAATCTCCGGAGATATTGGCATTCTTGGGTCGAGGACGCGGCGCGCTACATCTATGTTAGCGATAAATATTTGAATTAATAGCCAAAAAATATATGCTATAAACCTGAGGAATATGCGAGTGCGACCGATGCGACCTTTGCTACCGGTATCTTTAAAGAGTAGATCGTGCGAATAAAGTGCGACCAGGATAGAGCAGATTATGCCCATTGAGAGCTTTATCACATCGAGATGACCGGATAAAACTACCCAGAACCCAAATAAGACAGCAAATGTCAGAAAAATACCGGCACTATTTTTGAACTTCATTTTATTTACTTTAAAATCCTATAATCTTATTCACTTAAATAATAGTTATAGGGGAGTGTAGAAGTTATAGGGGAGTGTAGAAGATGATGCAGAGGGTGAGTGCCGTCGTAACTCAGTTGGTAGAGTGTCCGGCTGTTAACCGGGTTGTCACAGGTTCGAGCCCTGTCGACGGCGTTTGATTTGTATAGCTAATGAAAAACCACGTGATTTCACGTGATTAACACAAGACTAGACTAGAATTCCAAAAACAAATACATTAATACTAATGGCACGGGCATGGGCAATATGGATAACAGGCTTACCAGGAAGTGGTAAGACAGTAATAGCAGAGAAGGTGCGAAATATCCTGGAAGAAGAAGACATCTGTGACGTGAAGGTGCTTGAACTTGATGAGATACGTAGATTTATCACGCCGCAGCCGAGTTATTCGGATGCGGAACGCGAGCTGGTTTACGCATCGCTGCTATACATGGCGAATCTTCTGGTCGAGTCTGGCAAGTCGGTCATCATAGATGCAACGGCAAATCGGAGGCGGTACAGAGAACGAGCGCGTGTTACAATAAAGAATTTCGCGGAAGTATACGTAAAGTGCAATTTAGACCTCTGCATGAGTAGAGAACGGCACAGGAAGGCAAAATATGCTCCTGCGGGTATTTATGAAAGAGCTATGGAGAAAGGAGCGGAGGCAAAGGTGCCGGGCGTGAACGTGCCGTATGAAGAGCCGCTAAGCCCCGAGGTTGTGGTGGATAGCGAAACCATGGATGTGGACGCGTGTGCTGCGAGAGTAGTAGAGTTTGTGCGGGAACGGTACTGTACGAGATGAGATTAGAAGTTTAGGACGCAGATTTACGCGAACAATTTTTGATAATCTGACGCAGATGAACGTAGATAATCAGGATTTTAAATATAATTTTGGCACTAAACCTAAACCGGAAGTTAAACGTAAGGCATTTGATAACTTGAGGAAATAGTTTTCTGCGTAAATCTACGTCCTAAATAGGTAGCAGTTATACTTTATCTACCAAGATAAACTCGATAGAACCTCCTTTTCAGCTTCCAAAACTTTATCGAGCTTTGCTTTTGTCGTCGGCTTATCAGGAACCGCGGAGCAACTGCTAGCAGGAAAGATTGAAGCCTCAAACGTCCCGATTTCTTTCGCTATTCGCTCTATCTCTATCTTATCGAGACCTATTAACGGGCGGTAGACCGGAAGGGAGCATGCTTCGTCTAAGACGAGAAGATTATCGAGCGTTTGAGATGCTACCTGCCCTATAGCTTCACCTGTGACGATCCCTTTCGCACCCTCTTCCTTCGCTATGCGCTCCGCAACGCGGTACATCTGACGCTTGCATAGGATGCAAGTATAGTTCTCAATTCCGTCTTTTCTCAAAACCTCTTTCGCACGTATCAAAAAATTGCCGCCGTCCTCCACACGTATCTCAAAATCTGGTTGATATTCTTTTAAAATCTCTGCAACTCTCTTCGCACGTCTCAAGCTGCTCTCATCTGAGAAAGGCGTGTTATCAAAGTAGATAGGGATCACTCTGCAACCGCGTTTCATCATGAACCATGCGGCAACAGGTGAGTCTATCCCGCCAGAGAATAGCGCGAGAAGTTTCCCTTCTACTCCCAGCGGTATCCCGCCAGCTCCTTTGACCACGTCATCAAATAAATAGCAGTCTTCATTCCGGATCTCAACAAAAAGCGTCTTCTCCGGCGACTTTAAATCCACTTTAAGATTAAAATCTTTAAACTTGTTTAGAACTAAAGAACCAAGTTCTGCTACCTTCTGCGGTGAAGTAAATTCATGGGTCCCGACCCTCTTGACACGAACTGCGAAGGTTCTCGCCCGCTCTATCGCTATTTCATCGCAAAAGTCTAAGACGAAAGAATTCAAGTCTTTAAGCATGCAGTATTTACATTTAGAAAAAGAGATTATTCCGAATAGTCTCTTCAACTTATCAGGATTCGAGACGCCATCCAACCAGATCCTTCCCCTTTCCCTTTTCACACGGCATTCAGGCAGAGCGTTCCTTATATTAAAGATAAGGGCATTCTCCCACCGTCTGCGCACCGCCTCGGACTTCAAAAATATCTCTGAATATCGCAAAAGGTACAAGCACATCGTAGTTAAATTAGTGTATTTGTATAGATATTGTATAGATATTGTATAGATATGATGAAATCCTGCATCCTAACAGCTAAACAAATACCATGCGGTTATTTCTAAGAAGGCAGAAGCACAAGCCAAGACTATTGGAGGCTGAAAGGATAAGCTATTCTGACTTATCTCGCAGATTGCAGCGAGGCAGAGAAGATGCACCGCCGGACAGTTTATTTATCGTTGCAAGTGTAGAGCTTGGAAACAGCACGACTAAAGCTATCGTAACCGCGACTGACCTGAAAAGTGGAAGAACGTATAGCCTTGGCAAATCGGTAAAAATGACCCGGGGCGCTCTATCTCCTCGTGATGCCTTCTGTCATACGCTAAGTATGGTAGACCTTTCCGGTAATTCTATTGCAGGACTTGTGAAAGAGACACTGCAAGAATGTACACGATTGGCAGGAGTCCCGATCTCTGATTTACATTTCGTTGTTCGATCCACAGGAGTGACAGCGTCTTTATCGAGGGTTGATGAGGTGGAAGGAGTAATAAAAGCACTGGCAAAAGGATGCATACTCGCCGGTGTACCGCCACGGAAGATGATCTCGCCGATGACGGTAGATGATATCCCGCTGGAATTGCGGCGGTTTTCGCGGATGGAGAAGACTTATTTCGACGGCACTGTCGCCGGGAACATTCCGCCAGGCGGTGAGTTAATAGTAGCGAATGAGATGGAAGGAGAGCTTGTAACCGCAGGACTTAAAGAAGCGGCAGGATGGCTGGACGTTGATTTTCGGAGCCCTGTTCTATCCTTAGACCTCGGTACCACGCTCGCAGGCAGGATAACTGATGCTGGTCTGCCATACGCAGGTGTTATAGGTAGTTTTTGTGGATTAGCGGGCGCAATACCAGATGCGGTAGTATCAAAGGTAGTGAAGGTGAATTTCCCCTCGGTGCTCGATTTAACGGCTGCGAATAGGAAGATACAGGGAAAGCGGGTAAGAGTAAGAAAAGAAGTAGTAAAAGGCTATGTAACAGATATTTTAAAGCTGGTACGGATAGAAAAGGTAAAAAAAGGATGCAGAAGAATAGGTGGCGTTCCTGTAAATTCTGACGCAGCAGCGATGAATGGTGTGGTCTTGATCGGAATAGATGCAGGTGAGAATCTCTCAAATCTACCCAAAATATCGGATATCGGTGCAGAGCTCATGAAAGAGGAGGGTGAGGAGTATATCATCCCGGTAATTGATAGCTTATCGACGTCTATAATTGTAGATTTAATAAGAATAGCAAAGGAGGAAGGCTTAATTCTACCGGAGACGAAGATTGGTGTAACAGGAAGAGCAGGAATAACCGGAAAGAAGCCAGAACTAATATTGGAGGAATTAAGCGCATTATTTGGTAGAAATATGGATAAAGAGGTGATATTTGCGGACGATGCGCTGGCACGCGGTGCCGCCGTTCTTGGACGGTGTATGCATCAGTTTGGAACAGTAAGGAATCCTTTAGGTGGGATTCAAGGTCGTGGCTGCGTCTATAGCCAGCGGAAGAAATTACAGAAGAAATAGTGGTAGCTGGGGTTCAGGGTTCAGGGTTCAGGGTTCAGGGGTTCACGGTTCACGGTTCAGGTGTTCACGGTTCAAGGTTCAAGGTTTACCCCTTACCCCCTACCCTTTAGCCCTCAAACCTATACAAATACAATATAATAAATATGGAAGTAAAAGTCGAAGGTGGAGACGATTTTGGAAATGCTTCTTACGAGAAGATATGTGCAGATACTTTCAGAGATATAGGTATAAGAAGTAGTATAGACCATGTCTACATGTATTGCAATCCTGAAGAGCATGTTTTTATTATCGCGGTTAAGATAGGACGGGTGGCAAGCGCGGTAAAGGTCCGCGAGATAACGCGCTGGGAAGAGGATAAGGAAGGGGTTAAAGATAAGTTAAGGATAACGGATGAGAAATATGCGCCTGAATTGCTTGCACTGCTATGGGATAAGTATGGGGAACGAGTCCAGCAAATAAGCAGATTAGAGCTCTTGTTTAAATTAGAGGAAAAAGAAGCAGAGAAGCAGGAGCAGGAAGAGGAGAAGCAGAAACTCATGGAGTTGACGGTCTATGACCTCAGAAAGGATTTAATAGCGAGAATACTGAGTGGTATAGACCGGATATTACCAGAGGGTGCAAGAGTTCGATCTACTATTCCTTCTACCACGGGAATAACAATTATTGCCTCAGAGAATCCAATAAGTGAGAACTGGAAGAAAAAAGCGGAAGAGATGTGGGAGAGGTAGTGTGAGGGTATAGGAGTGAGAGACTATGAGCGTGTATAGAATAATGATGTTTGAGGGCGGGTTGTATAGGTTTAGCGAGTTGAAAGAGCTGTTAGAGGATATAGGCTGTTTTATACTGCAAGAAATTTCAATGGCGCCCGGAGTAGTCTTGCATTTGGCATTCCCGGAAGAAGAAGAGCAAGTGATCAGAGAGAAGATAAAATTGCTGGGCGGGAAGTTCAAAGAGTTGCCACTGGCGGGAGCAGAGATAGCAATAATAGCTCCGTCTCTCGGCGCACACCACGCTGTTAATCCGCTTTGTGATATAACTGAATTTCTGAGGCGGGAAGGTGCGATCGCTGCTGTAATGGGTCTGGCTCGTGGTGTTGGGAAGCGGATAGCGCAGATGACAGTGCAGGAGAAGAGGATGTTAGAGGAATTCGATGCGGTAGTATTTTTATTTGGCTGTTTCAAGGACTGTATAGAGGATAAGGAGCGATTATGTGCGATGCTTGACGTACCATACTTAATAGTAGGCGGTCCGCCGACGGACGCAATGGAATTAGGACATTACGTCGGCGGGATAGGAAGGAAGACAGATAGAATGAGACGGCGAAGTGAGATAGATACTTTAAAGGTGATGGCAGCAGAATTAGGAAAGATCATAGATGAGAAGAGGGCAGAGATAGAGGAAGACCCGTTAGCTGTTTCTCCTTTGTTTATAAAAGATATGATCGAGAAAGAGATACCACCAAAAGCTGGTGAAGAGTTACAGAACATTATACATTTAGACGGCTTGCGTGTGAATATAGCAGCTGAAGACGTAGAGAGGATGAAGAAGATAGAGATAGGGAAGAAAAAACTATCTGAG
>JACGMN010000064.1 GCA_014061035.1 Candidatus Methanophagales archaeon
AATCAGAATAACTTTCTGGGGCTCGTTTAAATTTCCTTGCGATGATGTGGTTACATATCGATATGACTGCTTCGATAGCGGTTATCAACCGGTATTTAAAATTAAACAATCACCAAATAAAATAAAAAATAAAAAAGATGGAGGGATAGATACCAGGATAATAAAGAGCGGTTTCCCTCCGTTAACTTTTCTATTTTTAACTTGTTCGTTCTGCGATTATTCGCCTTCCTTCTTCTCTTGCAGCTTCTCTTTTACGTAGTCAGCAGTGACGTCCTTAAGTCTCCATCCTAATGCTATTCCCATGGCGATTGCAATCCCTGCCGCAATTCCCCATGCCAGCGGAACGAGGAAAGTGTATATGATTGCCGTATCGACGCGTAACTGGTCCAATGCAAATACGATCACTACCAGGTAGAAGATCGCTCTTAACACCGTTGTTATCACGTCCGCGAACTCAACTTTTTTAGCTGCCAACTGTTCTCCTATCCTATCCATGACAAAATCCGCAACTATCAGACCTACTACTAACACTATGATGCCTAAGATCAGATGCGGAATGTACAGGACGACTTGATGCATGACGACTTGATGCATGAGGGCTGTGAGCACCAGGATGTTCAACACATTTACAGCAGCCATGATGAAGATCAAATATACGAACCATCTGATCAGTGCATCAAATACTCTTACTGTGGTCATGCCTGATCTCTTGATCGTATCCCCGATAGCAGTTTTGTCAACTGCTTCGTCTACACCTATCTTATCGAGCACTTTGGATACTACTTTCCAATGATACGACCTGCGAACAATCCTATTATCAGCGAACAATCCTATTATCAGAATTATTAGCACAGCAATCATCTCGGGTATATAACCCAGCATTGTTCCGATGGCTTCTGCAAAACTTTCTTGTATTTTTTATATCATCTTTTTTTATATCATCTTTTTTTTATATCACCTTCTACTTTTTTCATTCCTTTATGTTAATTAAGTTCACGAAGGCATGTCCTCACTTTGCTTACGATCTCGTCGAGCTTCTCTTGATGAACGCTCGCATGCCTTACGATGCCATCTACGATATCTACTACCGACCCGCGTGTATTACCCGTCTTAAATCGCGTGCTTACTCCTATCCGCTCGAAATCTTCGAATGTCGCAGGGCATTGACAGAGAACGATGACAGATATATCCGCTCTTTCCAGAATAAACCGCACTTTATGGATGAAATGTTCTTTTACGTTACCGTGATGTAATACGGCAAGCTTATGTCCAGCGATTATCTCGACCTCACTCGACTCCAATCCAAAGATTACGCCCGGCGCCGCTTCAAAGGGCATGTCTGCGGGTACTCCATCACCGGCATTCAATACTAATACGCTCGCGTGAATGCCCCGCTTCCTTAATTCAGTAGTTATCTCGCATACTGGCGCCGGCACGTGCCTCACGCCTGGTGACATTGCTACTGTGATCACATCATTCTTCCATGCTTTCGAGAACGTCCCTCTCTGAGCCATACCGCCGCCCAACCCAAGACCCGCCCCTTTCCTGCATGCTAATAACTGAGTCTCTCTCCCAACCGCCATTTTTTTATTGTATATAAAGTATAACTTCTACCTATTTAGGACGCAGATTTACGCAGATTTACGCAGAAAACTATTTCCTCAAATTATCTGCGTTCATCTGCGTCAGATTATAAAATTTATTCTTTCTCGTTAACTACCTTTGACAGTGTTAATTTTTTTAATCTGTGTCTATAAAGATGGGGATTACTTAGTTAACGCTTTTAACATAATTATATCTGGTCTCGGAGGAGCTTTAGAGCCCGCGAACTCCGTTCTACAACGCTCGCACAAGTCCCTTGTGGTGAGCCCAACCACCTCTTCAGACCCCGGTAACTTCCTCGCATATATGATCTCTGGCTCTACACCCACAGACTTACTTATTTCTTCTAATAACGCATTCACCTTCTTCGTGAATACCTCTACCGCATCACTCTGCAACCCTCGCAAGTCTACCACAAAGCCGGTACAGCCACATGCCATTCCGAATACCTTTGCTTCCGAGACGAATATGTTGCCTACCTGTCCTCTTAGTTCCTCTTCAATTCTTCTTCTACCTTCTCCTATCTCTTCTTTTATTTTCATCTATCTACCTTCAGCACTTTCTCTGTTAGTTTATCACAATATCTACATTCATTACATATCTTTCTACAGGTTCCCCATTGTTTTATGCTACCTTCTAACAGCTCGTTATCTACGTAAAATGCATCTCTGAGCTCTGAAGGACAATCAATGAGTTCTAACAGATTACCAGTGAATGAACGGCGGGAATAGACTTCCATGCACCTTATTATCCAGTTCACCGCATTCGCCCTACCGGTAATCTTGAAATTCTCGATGCCAATTACCTCATACTCTTTCAAGTCTTCAGGTCGTATCCACGGCGACCGTATAATTTGAGACGGGTCTCGCACCCTGATGGCGATGCATTTATCGAAATAATAATCGCCAAAGATGTTCATAGATTGGGTCTGCGCTTTCAAGAGCGTAGAGCGAGCTGCTGTGAGATGAGAGAAGAGATTGAAATGAGCGTGTCGAAACAGGCATTTGTATAGACAACCCTCATTCACAAGTACCTTGATCTCACAATTGACAGCCTTCGTTATCGCTTTTAAGACTGCAAAGTCGCGATTTACGTTCGTGTCTACCGCGATAATATCAGCACCAAGATATTCGAAAAACTCTGCTCGCTGCGGTGAATCCACGTGCGCTATGCACGAAACGAGTGTCTTCATCGATGAATCCTGTAACAGCTCGACGAAACATGGTTCCGCTACAGTAACAGAGTCAACACCAGCATTGCTCAGTTCTTCGAAGTACGACGTGAAGAGCTTGTAACCTTCATACGTCAAGTGATGCCCGCCCAAACAGGATGGATTAATCACGACGTTCATCGTTATGCCGTGCTGATGTACGTATTCGGTTTGGTTCTCTATATCCGCAATACGAGCAGAATGTAGCGTAGCACGACCACTACCCATCATCTCCGGTGAGCCAGCCATATAAACTTCGTCTACTTCGTTTAAACCGCCTGCTTCTTTCGCTTCGATTATTGCTTCCAACGCCGCGAAATGTCCCGGATGCGGAACAGCTAATCTCATCGTATTTTCGTCTTCTCAGCAGATTACTATCTCCGAGAGTCAAATTTAATTAATTATCGCCACCTTCACACCATTATCATTACCATTGTCAGTAATATCAAGAATAGTTATAGTTCCATCCTCATCCATAAGTTCAATCTCACGCATATCATCGCAGAGTTCCACCGTTGTTGCCGTCGCATTCTCTATATCTCTCGTATCAAAATCCTGATTTATATCGCGATTACCCACGAATATCTTCAGTTTACCAAGCGGTGCATTTAACGGAAGACTCTGCGCGGATTTATATCTTCTGACAGCCCGGACAATACCTGCAATAATCTCTCCTGCGCTCTCCGCTTCTAAACTGATCATATCCTGCCTTACCTCTGGCCAGTCTGTCCTGTGCACACTCGTTCTTGTTCCTGTTCCTATTCCTGTTCCCTCATCAGGTCCACCTGTGATCTGGGAATACATCTCTTCAGCGTAAAACGGAATGATCGGTGATAGCAATTTAGCAAGTGTCACTAACGTAATATACAGAGCATATTTAGCAGATTCCTTTCCTTCATCGTATGACCCTGAACCGGACCGCCCATATAACCGTGCCTTTACCAGCTCAATGTAATCATCTGCAAGCACGTTCCATGCAAAAGTGCGCAGATGTTTCATCGCTTCATCGAACTTATAATTTTCCATCGCGTCCGTCACAGACTGGATAAGCCTGTTCAGTTTAGAGAGCAGCCACATATCAACGACGCGTAGACTTACCGCTCCTTCTCTTTCTACATCCTTATTCTTATCCTTATCTTTATCCTTATCCTTATCCTTATCCTTATATTGATATTGATAACCAGATAGATGGAACATAGCGAATCTGAGGATACTCCAGAGTTTTTGTGTGAACTTACTCGCAGCTACTATCTCCTTCTGCCGGAACTGGACGTCTGAGCCGACCGCACCGCCAATTGCCGCCCATTGTCGTAATGCGTCTACACCATCTTTTTGAATCACCTCGTCAGGCGAAATAAAGTTATTCCGTGATTTACTCATCTTATTCCCATCTTCACCCAGTACCATGCCGTTTATTAAGATTGTCTGCCAGGGTACCGTACCGGTAAGCGCGAGCGAACGAAGAATAGAATAAAAAGCCCATGTTCTTATAATGTCATGCCCCTGCGGTCTTAATGCCACGGGGAATCCCACTCCAGCACTGGCAGTGGCAGTGGCACTGGCATTTGCATTTGCATTTGCATTTGCATTGAGATCACATCTCGCAACCCAAAGAGCACTCAGTGAGGAGTCCATCCACGTGTCGAGCACATCGTTCTCGCCTTCAAATTCGGTACTGCCGCAGTTAGTACAGACCTCGGAGACCTTCGGACTGGTCATTGACGGATCTACCGGCAGTTCATCTTCACCAGCAACCTTCACGGCACTGCATTGCTTACAATACCAGACCGGAATCGCGGTACTGAAAATCCGCTGCCTGGATATGCACCAGTCCCATTCCATAGACTCAACCCAATTTTTCAGCCTGATAGCAAAATGCTCCGGATACCATTTTATCTCTTCAGATGCACGTATTATTTCAACCGGCATCACGCGGATGAACCACTGCAGTGTAGAGATGATCTCAATTGGAGTCTTACAGCGCCAACAAATACCTACACTCTGTTCTATCGGTTCGTGTCTCCTAAGCAACCCTTGCGTCTTTAAGTCATCGATTATCCTCTTCCTGCATTCTGTCACGCTCAGTCCTTTATAGTCCTGTGCGACCTCGGTCATTCTCCCGCGTTCATCTATTGACGCTCTTAACGCGAGGTTATGCAGTTTCCACCAGCGCACGTCCTGCCGGTCACCGAACGTGCAGATCATCACCACACCGGTTCCAAATGAGGGGTCAACGCTATCATCTTCATAGACTTTCACCTGATGCTCAAATATCGGTACTACCAGTTCTTTTCCTGCTATCTCTCTATAACGTTCATCGGCAGGATGCACTGCAACAGCAACACAACTCGCGAGCAGTTCTGGTCTAGTAGTCGCGATCTCGACATATTCTGATCTTCTTTCGGGATCAGCATTCTTGAAGAGTATGTAACACAAAGAGGACGTTTTATCTTCGTAATCTACCTCTGCGAACGCTATTGCAGTCTCGCAGCGTGGGCACCAGTTCACTGGATACTCTGCCCGGTATATCAGCCCGTCATGATACATCTTTAAGAACGAAAGTTGCGTATATCGCTTGTAACGGTCATCCATCGTAGCAAACTCCATGCTCCAGTCTATGGACATCCCCAGCCGCTGCATCATCTCTTTCATCTGCGATATGTTCTCTTTCGTCAGTTGCATGCAAAGCTCTCTAAACTCCTGTCTGCTTATCTGACGCTTGGATATACTATGCCGCTCTTCTACTTCCACTTCTGTCGGTAGTCCATGGCAGTCCCAACCCTGCGGAAACAGTACATCGTAACCGCGCATTCGCTTGTAGCGTGCGATGAAATCGATATAACACCAGTTTAAGGCATTACCGACATGAAAATCGCCAGTAGGGTACGGTGGCGGTGTATCAATAATATACGGCTGCTTATCCGGTGATCCGTCAAAACAATAGATCGAATCGTCCTCGTTCCAGCTCTCCAACCACTTCTTCTCTACTATCGCCGGGTTGTATCTCTTTTTCATTGTGTATAAAGTATAACTTCTACTTATTTAGGACGCAGATTTACGCAGATTTACGCAGAAAATTATTTCCTCAAATTATCAAATGCCTCACATTTAACTTCCGGTTTAGTGCTCTTTTATTTTCGCGTAAAATATATAAATAAATGTACAGGATAATGCATACGCATACGCGACAGAGCGAGTATAAGCAATGTATAGTCATCAGAGCGGATTTGAGGCTTTCGAGGGGTAAAGCAGTAGTGCAGGCTGCTCACGCTTCACTGCTAAGCTACGACCGTGCTCCGGTGCGGGATAGAAAGAACTGGAAAGATCAGGGGCAGAAGAAAGTTGCGCTGA
>JACGMN010000031.1 GCA_014061035.1 Candidatus Methanophagales archaeon
TACAAATTCATCTGATAATATCTCGTATATTTTCGTTCTGAACTCCGGCTGCTGTTTTAAAAGTTCAGGTAAACTTCTTACTACTTCTTCCGCAGTTATCATCTCGAAGATTTTTCACCTCTTCCTAACAGTTAACAGTAGAATAATCGAATAATCTCTGCTAATCTATCTCAATAATTTATCTTCTCTTTTATCTCTTCTCTTTTAAATGATATAAAGTATAGCTAATGGGAAGAATAATGATATGTTCTCAAACAGAGTTGCGGATCGTGTAAAGCAACTGAAAGGCTCCGGGATACGTGAGTTCTTCGAGATAGCGCAAAATATGGAAGGCGCGATCTCTTTAGGTGTCGGAGAGCCGGATTTCGTAACACCATGGAGTGTTAGGGAAGCGTGCATATACTCATTGGAGAAGGGTTATACTACCTACACCTCCAATTTGGGACTGATCGAATTACGAGATGCGCTCTCTAATACGATATATAAAGAAACCGGAGTGTATTACGAGCCCGGAGATGAGATATTGATAACAACAGGAGTCAGCGAGGGGCTTGATCTAGCGCTCCGTGCCATCATCAATCCAGGCGATGAAGTAATACTCCACGAACCGTCTTATGTCAGTTACAATCCGTGCGTGGTATTCGCAGGTGGAACTCCGGTTAGTGTGGCTACCGTGGTTGACGATCAATTCAAGCTGCGAGCGGAAGAGGTAGAGGAGAGAATAACGGAAAGAACAAAGGCACTTATTTTGAACTATCCGAATAATCCTACAGGGGCAACACTTGACCGGAAGGATCTGGAAGAGCTCGCAGATGTGGTGATTGAGCATGATCTGCTCGTTGTATCAGATGAGATATACGGCAGGTTGACGTACGACGGTACACACGTGAGCTTCTCTTCTCTCGATGGGATAAAAGAACGGACAGTACTACTGAATGGCTTTTCTAAGGCGTATGCCATGACTGGATGGCGCCTGGGGTATGCCGCGGGTAATCGCGATATAATAGAAGCAATGATGAAGATTCATCAGTACACAATGCTTTGTGCACCGATTACTGCGCAGATGGCGGCGTTGGAAGCTCTTCGATGCGATAACGAGGTCGATAGGATGGTAAGCGAATACAACAGGAGGCGGAGATTGATGGTAGAAGGGTTGAATGAGATAGGACTGAGCTGTTTTGAGCCAAAAGGTGCTTTTTATACCTTCCCGTCCATTCGAGATACCGGTACAGGACTGACGGCGGAAGAGTTCGCAAAGAAGTTGCTACTGGATGAGAAAGTAGTAGTAATACCGGGAAGCGTATTTGGTGCGTGTGGAGAAGGATTCTTGAGGTGTGCCTATGCGGTATCGCAACAGGAAATAAGGGAAGCTTTGGAGAGGATAGAACGGTTTTTGTCCCGTATCTGTATCAGGTAAGTAGAAAGTGTAAGCATAGTTATATACAGATCGATCACGGCACCAACCTCCTCCGATCACGTGGGAAGAGCACTACTTCACGGATGTTATCTAGCTCCAGCATGCTCATCAGCAGCCGTTCAATGCCAAGACCCCACCCTGCATGCGGCGGCATACCATAACGAAAAGCATTGAGATAGAACTCAAAACTATCTACACTCAGACCTTTTGACTCGATATTCTCCTTCAGCAACTCGTACGAATGAACTCGCTGCGAGCCAGAAGCAAGCTCTAATCGTGGATGCATTAGGTCAAACGCATCACACGTATCTTTACCTTTTCCTTTGTCTTTACTACCGGTAAATTGTACATAAAACGGTTTTATCGTATATGGCCAATCAGTGATGAAATAATGCTCGCCCATTGCCTCGCCGAGGATACGTTCAGCAGAACTGCTGAGGTCAACACCCCATTCTATCTGCTCACCGGCATCTAAAATGATCTCTATTGCTTCATCATAGCGTAAACGCTTAAACGGTATTTTTGGTACTTCCAACTGTACATTAATGCTTTTTAAACCGGGATATAACGAAACAGTCGAATAGACATGGGCAATAAGCTCCTCTAATAGCTTCATTACCGTCTCATCTGATACAAATGCGACTTCTACGTCAACCGACGCAGCTTCATTCAAATGCTTTGTAGTATCATGCTCCTCAGCACGGAATATCGGTGCTATCTCGTAGACGCGATCAAACCCGGAAGCAATGAGCATCTGCTTGTAAAGCTGCGGGCTCTGATTTAAAAACGCTTCTCGTTCAAAATAGGAAATAGGAAATAGAGCAGTGCCACCCTCAGTCGCGGAACTGACGATCTTAGGAGTGTTTATCTCGATGAAATTCCTCTCGCTGAGGAAATCCCGAATCGCTCTTTGGACCATGCTCCGAATGATAAATATATGCTTTGTTCTCTCGGTTCTCACGTCCATGAATCTCGCATCAAGCCTCGTATCCAGCTCAGCACCAACTTTACCAGTAGTATCCAGCGGTAAATTATGCAATGCCACACTGAGGATTTCTATCCGCCCGTGCCCGGGTATTGGTATTATCTCATATCCATTCGGTGCTTTCTTCTCGCTCTTTACTATTCCATCTATTACTACTACAGATTCGCGTGGTACCTTCTTCGCTTTTTCAAACAGCTCTTTTTCTACTCTTCGCTTTTGGAGTGTGATCTGAACATAACCTGCACGATCTCTGATAATAAGGAAAAGGACGCCGCCCAAATCACGCTTCTCATGCACCCAGCCAGCTATACTCACGCGTTCTCCATCATCATCCGCGGTTATTTCATTCGCGTATCTCCGGTTCTCTATTGGTAATAGCATCTTTTTAAACGGTCTTATATGGATTTAACTTAATTTAACTTGACTCAATTTTAGTTAGTGGAAAAAAAGCGAGAATGTGAAACGGCAAGGGGCAAAGGGCATGGACTCGTGGCTTAGCTAGGATAAAGCACCGGCCTTCTAAGCCGGGAATCGCGGGTTCGAATCCCGCCGGGTCCGCTCCATATCATCTTTTCTGTAATAACGCCACACATCTTGCCGCGAATGAACCTGCACCAACTCCATTATCTATATTTACTACCGCTAAGCCGGGAGCGCAACTCTGGAGCATGGTAAGAATCGCAGCAGTTCCCTTCCCGCCCATACCATATCCAACTGATGTCGGAAGACCGATCACCGGCACGTCCACAAGACCTGCCACTACGATAGGTAGAACTGCGTCCATACCTGCAGCCACGATTATTGCCGCTACTTCTTCCTTTTTAAGTATCTCAAGAGGTTCTACCAGCCGGTGTATGCCCGCAACACCCACATCGTAAGCCTTTATCACCTCGCAACCACAGACCTCGGCAACAATCCGTGCTTCCTCAGCGACTGATATATCAGCGGTACCTGCGGCAATTATGCCGATCTTACCACGTTTCTCAAACGTATATCCACGTCGTTTTATCAGTATCGTCATCGCAACTGGATTATAATCGAGTTCAAAGTCCAAATCCGTACATTCGTCTTCTCCTACTGCTGCTGCTCCTCCCACACGCAGACGAATACGCTCCTTTAACTCATCGGCATCCTCTTTCTGAGCCCTACTGACAAGCGCAAAGCCTTTAACAGTCGCGTGCACCATCGCTATATCTGCTACCTTATCACTGCTCTTGACTCCTGCTAAGATTATCTCAGGTATGCCTGTCCGGTCTGCCCTGACCAGGTCTATTCGCGCAAAATCTTTTATCTTCTTTATACTCTCGGATTTCTGTTTCAGTGCACTACTTGCTTCTTCGAGATTAAGTTCGCCACGAGCGAATTTCCGCAATATCTCTTCCATCATCTTCTATAATTTTATTTATAACCTCAATTTCTTTAAATATTCGCGATGAAAATAGAGGAACTCGGCGAGCGAGGGTTAATAGAACGAATAACTAAAAAATTCCGGATTGAGAAACCGGTCGTAACGGTCGGTGCAGGTGAGGACGATTGTGCGGTTATAGAGATAGACGCTGCAAAAAAGGAGAGCAAATATCTCGTTCTTACTACCGATACGTTACAGCAATCGACACACTTTCCAGACGGTATTACTGCTTTTCAAATGGGTTGGAGCGCGGTTGCAGCTAATCTCAGTGATATTGCCGCTATGGGCGCCGTCCCTTTCGCGTTTACTATCTCTACCGGTATTCCGGCACGGACAGAAGTCTCATTTGTGGACGAACTTCTCAGAGGTATAGAAACATGCGCTTCCACCTACAATACAGCGGTCGTTGGCGGAGACGTAGTACTGAGTAACGAGTTCATCTTAACAGGGATGTGCATAGGATTTACAAACGATCCAGTACGGCGATCTGGAGCAAATCTGGGTGACTTACTATGTGTGACCGGTTCGCTCGGAAATGCCGCGCTCGCGATGAAGATAATAAAAAACGAGTTGAAAGTGAAAGAGGTGCCTGAGCATATCGAAGAATCAGCGAAAAAATCGCTCTTTCAGCCACAGCCACGAGTAAATGAAGGCTTCGTCATTGCTAACTCCGGCGTGGTAACCTCAATGATCGACATAAGTGACGGGCTCGCTATTTCAATAGCCGAGCTAACACGCTGCAGCAATCTTGGTGCAGAACTCTACAAGGAGAACGTACCGGTATTTAGCGAGGAGATAAGATCACGATTAGATTTATCTGTGCGTGAATGCATAGAGATTGCCTTTTATTACGGTGGCGACTATGAATTACTATTCACTATTGATCCGTTAGCGTTAGAAGATGAGAGATTGATGAGCAAGTTGAAGAGAGAAGCAAAGATGAGCATTATCGGTAAACTGGTACTGCCAGAGGAAGGTATCTATTTTGAAATTGGAGGAGTAGATGTAGAGAAGGAACCGATAGAAATTAGGGGCTATCAACACTTTTAAATTAGGAGAGGAAATAAAATAAACAAGGAGTGGTCGGTTAAAATCGGGAGTATCCGCGGGATACCAATAAAACTGCACGTGTCATTCCTGATAATATTATTGCTTGTTATCTGGATATTTGCAGTAAGCAATTTTGAGATCGAAAGACTCACGATAATTCTCGGTTTCGGTGGCATGGACATCCCGACATGGCTCAGATACCTGCTGGGTGTAATTGCTGCCGGTTTCTTTTTCATAACTCTACTTCTACATGAACTCAGTCATTCCTTCGTTGCACAGCGTTATGGCGCACATGTACATAATATAACCTTGTTCGTCCTCGGCGGTATGGCTCAGATAGAAGATATTCCTAGAGAGCCAGGAAAGGAAGCAAATGTCGCGGCTGCGGGTCCTGCTCTCAGTTTAGGTCTTGGCGCTATTGCCTATGCTGTTTATTACGTCTTCGGTCCGGTAAGTACGATTGTAGTCGAGAACGTGACAGTACCTGTGGCGACATTCCAGAATGCTATCCTTATAGTGTTAGGTATTATTGCGTTTTACAATATCTTACTCGGGTTCTTCAATCTCATCCCCGCACTTCCCATGGATGGGGGACGAATACTCCGTGCAGGACTTGCTATGCGTATGCCGTATATAGATGCAACCAGACTGGCAGTCGCAATAGGCAAGAGCTTCGCGATTGCTATAGGCATTTTAGGGATTATAACGTTGGCTGTAGGAGGATTATGGTTGCTCATTATAGCGATATTCATATATTTTGCGGGTTCTGCAGAAGAGAAGGCCGCGGTTGTCTCTATTACTCTGGAAGGGATTAAGGTCAGAGACATTATGACGGCTGTTCCAGAAGTCATCTATGTGCCGCCGAACTGGATGATCGATCAGTTAATTGATCTGATGTTCAAGACCAGACACATGGGCTATCCGGTACAAGAAAGCCAGGATTCTCGAGTTCTCGGCGTAATTACTTTCTCAGACGTACAGAAGGTACGCGATTCGATGCAGAGTACCAGTACTACCAGGGTCGCGGAGATTATGAATCGTGAGTTGATTACAATCTCGCCAGATGCAGACTCCTATGAGGCACTCAAAATTATGTCCATGATGAATATTGGCCGCCTGATCGTTATAGATAAAGATGATCGAGAGATGCAGATACAGGGCATTGTTTCCAGAACCGACCTCGTAAGAGCGATTCAGTTCAGCGGTATATATGGAGATTATGGAGATAAAAAGAAATATTGGTGATTTGTCAGACAGATAATCAGGAAATAGTTTTCTGCGCAAATCTGCGTCCTAAATAGATAGAAGTAATAGATAGAAGTTATACTTTATGTACAGTGAAAAATGGGAAAAGTATATCTTCTCGGTGTCGGACCCGGCGATCCTGAACTGGTAAGTTTGAAGGCTTACCGGCTTATAAATGAAGCTGACGTGCTATTAGTTGATCGTTTAGTGTTAGGCGTGAAGACGCTGATACCTCATGATAAAAAGGTCATTGATATCGGTAAAACATCTACACTGCATAAATTTTCACAGGACGAGATAAACGAACTGATGGTGGAACTGGCAGCGAAATACGAGAAGGTTGTGCGATTGAAAGGTGGAGACCCGTTTGTTTTCGGTAGGGGCGGTGAAGAAGCGGTGTTTCTTAGAGAGCATAACATTGAGTTTGAAATAGTACCGGGAATAACATCTGCAATTGCAGTTCCTGCTTTATTCTCCATACCACTTACATACCGCGGTCTTTCTTCTTCTGTTACAATAATCACGGGGCATGAGCAGGAGATGGAACCGACTCAGAAGAATAATAAGAATAAAACTAAAGAGCAGAAAGAAGAAGCGGTTGATTGGGGAGCGATAGCAAATTTAACTGGCACTATTGTTATATTGATGGGTGTAGGGAATCTTACGAAGAATATCGAGAAGCTTTTGGATCATGGGAAAGATGCAGAGACACCGGTAGCAATCATTGAGAAAGGATTCACAGAAGATGCGAGAATTGTATCTGGAACGCTTGGAGAGATAGTAGAAGTAGCGATGAGCGAAGATGTGAAGCAGCCTGCGGTGATTGTTATCGGCGATGTGGTTAAGATAAGGGCGAAGCTGTTGCAGACAGACACCCTGACCTAAGAAGCAATTTGGATTTACTGATTTGAAAATTCTGACAAGAAAAGATGTTATTGTCTGATCCACTTCCATATCTCAAGCGGTGACGCATTCTTGCCGTACATCAGGATACCGACCCTGAAGATCCTGCCTGCGATCTTCGATACTATCAAGGTAGAGACGACGAGAACAATAGCAGGAAGGATGATCTCAAGAGCACTCATATCTGTTAGCGTCATCCGTATTAGCATAGCAAGAGGTGTCACGAACGGAATATAGCTTGCAACCAGTGCAACGAGACCATCTGGATTCTTTACAATAGGGAATACAAAAACGACCGGCAGCATCGGGAGCATCATAATTAGACTCTGGAAATTCCCTGCTGTTGATACATCCTCCATAGTTGCTCCGAGTCCAATAAAAAGTGCCGAGAAGAGCAGATAACCTGTAAGTGTGAAGAACAACATCTCCGGAAGCACGGGAACAAGTAGATGATCGAGTATTATAGGCAGCAACGGAATTCCACCAAATATAGATAGTGCGATTAGAATATATATCAGATATACAGACCCCTGAATAAGACCGGCAATGAAATTCCCTATAATCTTGCCCTGCATCAGCTCATCTGCGGATACAGACGATAGCAAAATCTCTACTATCTTATCTTTCTTATCAGATATTGCACTCTGCATAGTGGTCATCCCGCTTATGAATGCTAAAAAGAGAATGAGTCCTGCGAAGATTCCTGGTATCCATTTGGCAATCATGCCGATTATACCAGGTTTTACTATATCTTCCGGTATCTCATCGACGATCATTGGCGTAATCCGGATAGAGTATCCGGCGAGAATTCTATCTATCTCATCAGGATCTATATTATACTGCGCTAGCTGATGGTGCAGCAGTAGTGGCTGAACGAAATCCTTGATGAAATCGAGATCTGGCCCATACGTTCCACCGAGAACGATATTGATCTCTTTCGACCGGATGGTCTCGTTATTAAATACCATATATCCGGCACTATAGTTCCCACCAATTCGCGCTTCCAGCTCCTCCCTGCTGCCAGCGAATCTTTGTAATATTATGTTATATTTTGTTGCGTACTGCGTATAGGCACGCTCCATCTTTGCATATAAGGACTCGTAGATACCAAGTTCATCCAGGACATAAAGTGTAAAGGTCTCTCTCTCCTCGGTCACATCCTCTACAGCCGCAAGTAGTGCGGGCAAACCAGCAAACACACCAATTAGGATCGGTGTGAGTATGAGAGATATGATAAACGTCTTATTCCAGATCAGTCTCCTGACTTCCCATCTTGCAATCGTAGAAGTATTTCTTATTGTAGTTGTAGCTTTCATATCGTACCGTACTCCGAATCCTCTCTTTTCCTATTCCTACTCCTATACGCTATGCGTTCGTTTGCTTGCGTTGCAACCTTGAGGAAGATTTCATGGAGGGATATCCTGCTTATATTAATCTCCTGGATATGTATACCCTCCGGAAGTTCCCTGATGAATTGATTAGGGTCT
>JACGMN010000042.1 GCA_014061035.1 Candidatus Methanophagales archaeon
ATGAGATCGCAAGAAGTATCATCAAGATATGTGAAGAAAAGGGTAGTACGGAATCGCCTTGCGAGTTCCTGGCGTATAGCGGTAGAATAGCAGGTAAGAATCTTGAAGTTCATGTGATAGAGCGGGAAGAGAGGACTCGCCTATGCGGACCTGCTTCTCTGAATGAACTAATTGTATTTGAGGGTTCTATAATAGGCTTACCGAGGACGGATAAATGGAAAAAGGAGTTTGAAGAGGGTGTGTTGACAAATATCAGGTTTTTAGATGCGTTTGCCGCTCTTGCCGCTTATGAGATAGAAGAGAGAATGAAAGCTGATGTAGAGGTAGATGTAGAGGTAAATGTAAAGGTAAAGATCGTGAGAAGCGGCGCTGATATAAATATAAAGATAGATCCTGTTGCGGTTCGTTATATCACCTCTACGAATAAGAAGATAGATATAAGGGGTCCTGTTTTCATTACTGCAGTGGCTAAGGCGTAACTACTTGGGGTTGGGGTTGGGGTTCGGGGTTCATGGTTCAGGTTCATGGTTCACGGTTAGAAAACGATGACCATAAACTCGTATGAAGATAACGCGACCATCTATGAACCGTGAACCTTGAACCTGGCAATCTGAGTAGTTACGATAAAGTTACGATAAATCAAAGGAGAGGAATCGAAGACCCATATCATTTCATCGCCGCCTCGAAGTCTTCCCTTATATCTTCAATGGTTATGTGCAATCATAGCGAAGAAATTGTCTTCTTTCTCCTCTTCACACGCTCAAGAAAGTTCCTTTGTTCCATTATCTCCCGTATCTTGCCTGATACGGTCACCTCAACCTCCTTCAGTCCAGTGATAGTCTCACAGCCGGTCAAGAACATTGCAACTTTCAATTCCTCACCCATCTTCTCTATCTTCTTTATTACGTTATCCGTATGCGCGCGCGCCATAAGGGGTTCCAGGAACGGTAAAGCGACACTGCAGATGTCTGCACCTAAAGCCATGCTCTTTGCAATGTCAAGCCCATTTCGTATCCCGCCAGTAGCAATTACAGGAATAGGAAAAGGAATCGCACTGCATTCCACAATGCTTTCTACCGTAGTGATGCCCCAGTCCCAGCCAAAAAGTATGCCTAAATCTTCACTTAATTCGTCTCCTTCCGCTCTCGCACGGTATATCTCCGCAGCCGCTAAACTCGTTCCGCCCAAGCCCCCGACGTCTATCGCAGAGACGCCAAGTTCGTGTAGCTTCTTCGCAACCGCGTAACTTATCCCTGCTCCAGTCTCTTTTACAAACACCGGCTTTTTTATCGCTGTACATACCTCTTTTATCGCATCAAGGCAACCTCTTGCGTCCGTGTTACCTTCAGGTTGAATAGCTTCCTGTAAAAAGTTAAGGTGGATTGCAATTGCATCTGCATCTATCATCTCTATAACTCGCTCAACTCCATCTATACCGTATTCCTTCAACTGAGGAGCACCTAAGTTCGCATAAATAAACGAATCAGGCGCAGTGTCACGAACCACGCGGAACGAGTCCTCATGCTCGCTATTTTCCAGTGCCGCTCTCTGCGAGCCTACACCAATACCGATACCAAGCGTCCTGGCAGATTCTGCAAGAATTTCATTTATCCTTTTTGTTTCCGGATGCCCCCCGGTCATAGCGGCAATCATTATCGGATAATTAAATGAATAGCCAAAAAACTCGGTCTTCAAATCTATCGCTTCTTTATCTATCTCCGGTAACGCAACGTGAACAAGCTTAACGTCCGTAAAGCAATTCTCACCTACTTCCACTTCCTTCTCCATACAAATCCGGAGTTGCTCTATCTTTCGTCTCGATGTCTGGTTCTGATTCTGATTCTGGTTCTGGTTAATATCCATCTTTCGTTCAAATTATTTTCTTTCATCATTTAGTATGTTAACAATATATGTATGCCTATAAATAAAATCTTTGGGGAGCACCGGAAAATCCACTTTGAAACTTTCGGCTGCACTTCCAATGTTGCTGACACGATGCGTCTGCGAGCAGTTCTGAAGAAGAACGGGCATGCAATCGCAGCAGAAGACGAGGCTGATCTTGTCGTCGTGAACACGTGTACTGTAGCGAAGAGGACGGAGCTGAACGTGACAAAGAGGCTGAAGGAGTTGAAGGAGAACGGTAAAGAGGTAGTTGTAGCTGGTTGCATGACATCAGCACAGCCGGAATTAGTCAAGAGTATTCTTGGCAACGCGGTAGCAATGGTAACTCCGCAGGATATCCACAATAGCTATAGCGAGGAAGAAGGACTGGAGCAGGATTTTGACCCAGGTTGCGTAATCTCTGCAATTCCAATCGCTATTGGCTGTGTAGGGGAATGTTCCTATTGTATCGTGAAACGAGCAAGGGGCGATCTGATAAGTTACGAGCCTGAAAAGATACTTGAAAGAGTTAAAAGTGCATTAGAAAGAGGTGTGAGGGAAGTAAGGATTACATCACAGGACTGTAGTGCATACGGGTGGGACTGGGAGTGTGAGCAGGAGCAGGCGAATTTTGGTGCAAGTAGATTGAAGCTTCCGGGGTTGTTGGATCTGATAACTGCCATAAAAGGTGATTTTAGAATACGAGTAGGCATGATGAACCCATTTACGATCCATCACATCTTAGATGAACTCCTTGACGCATTCGATTCAGATAAAGTATTCAAATTCTTTCACGTACCGGTCCAATCTGGCTCTGATAAGGTGCTGATAGATATGAAAAGGAATTATAAAGCTGCTGATTTCGTTGAGATAGTAAAGAAGATAAAGCAGCGATTCGAATATAGAACGATATGTACTGATTTTATCATCGGATTTCCAACAGAGACAGTTGACGCTTTCTCCACATCTTTGAACTTGCTGAGGCTGGTAAGACCGGAGAAAGTGAATATAACGAGATTCTCGCCGAGACCGGGGACGGAAGCATCTAAGCTAAAGGACTTGCTGGA
>JACGMN010000072.1 GCA_014061035.1 Candidatus Methanophagales archaeon
TTTAAAATTCGAGTATGCGACCTTATTTGGCACAACTATTGCCATCCTACGGTCAGATAATTTAGGATATGAATTCTTAAACACAATCTCGATCTTCCCTATCCATCTCGGTACCTCCTCAGTGATAAAGACTACCGGATAGTACTTCCATTCCCTTGCGTCATACCGCGATAAGCTATCAGTAATTGCGATGTGCAAGGTATCACGATATATAATCAAATTGCCTGTAATAAACATAGAGGACGCATCTGGTGTTAAACCACTGAAGTATCCGACCGATTTATCTATCTCATCTTCGGACATACTTGCCTGCTCTGCCATCTGCGCGCGCAACGATTTTATACTCTTTCTCGCAGATGCTACAAGTTCCTGCGACACTTTTTCAACAGTTTTTATTACGGTCCCTGACTTCTCGGCAAGTTTAGCGGTTCTCCATACTCTTAACCTCGACCTCAGATCATTTACTATCTCTTCACTCTGATTAGGGCTCGGGCTCGGGCACAACTGCAGGAACTCCTTCCCCTTCTTCTTACCGTATATGCACAACTTCTCCTTGATCAGCTTCTCTTCGATAGTTTTGAAGGCATCGTGAGAGAACATTTCAGATATCTCGGTTCTTATAATATCGTACTGCGTTAGCTCAGAAACGCCATGCTTCTCTAAGTTCAAGAGTAAATAGATCATCCATAGCGCTGCTTCGTCACCGCTTTCTACCGCGGTTTCAAAATATTTCAGTAAATCTCCGTCCCTCCTATATTGTACTGAATATCTGGCGGTAATATCATCGAAGAACTCTTCATAGCCTGATAAGCAGAGATATTCATTATACGGGCCTAATTTCAGGATCTTTCTCCGCCTCAGCAGTTTCAGCATCTCCCTGCAGTCCTTCTCTCTCCCTGTTATCGCAGCGACGTTTTTTACCAGCGCTTCCTCTGTCGTGTATCCGTTCAACAGATGGAATAGCCCCAACAACGTCTTCATATCCTCATTCGCCTCAACCAAATTCAAAAGTATCCTCTTATACTCATCAGGGGACATTTTTCAAAACTCCTTCATTCATATACCATTCTCTTTTCTCCTCTAATATTTGTTTATCTCGTCCTCCATCATCTTCATCCAATAGTCTATCTACGAACCATTCGGCATCAAACTTCTCTAAATCATCATAATCCTGACCGGTCCCAAAGAATAGAATAGGTTTTGAGATCGAATGCGCGATGGAAATAGCGGTTCCACCTTTCGCGTCTACATCAACCTTCGTTAAGATGCCGGCATCTATTCCGAGAGCGTCATCAAATGTCTTCGCGCGTTCTACCGCGTCGTTACCTGCAACTGCTTCATCCACGAATATCACCAGGTCTGGCTTTGTCACGCGAGATATCTTCTTCAACTGTTCCATGAGGTCTACAGAGGTGTGCATTCTTCCTGCGGTATCTGCCAGAACTACATCATATCCATTCGCTCTCGCATAGTTCATTGCATCATATACGACTGCTGTTGGGTCTGCACCATATTGATGCTTAATAACTTTTATTCCCAAATTCGCTGCATGCTTCTCTATCTGTTCCGTTGCTCCAGCTCTATACGTATCCGCAGAAGCAATCGTGACCGAATAGTCAGCATCAAGCAATCTCTTTGCTACCTTTGCTATACTCGTCGTCTTACCGGTCCCGTTCACACCGACGAAGACGATATTTACTGGCTTCTCGCTCTTATCCACGAGCTCTTCAAGGTCAAGTTCACCGCCTGCGGAAAAAACATTTAACAAAGCATTCCGGATCGCGTCTTTTACCAGACCTTCTGTATTCGCCAGCCATTTCTTACGCTTGCCGACTAATTCCTGTTTCACGTCGGCGACTATCACTTCAGCTACTGAGAGTGCAACATCGCTCTCCAATAATGCTATTTCCAGCTCATTTAAAGGCTTTTTCAGGGCTTTATCATCTAAAATCGTCTCGCGTTCTAATAGTGCCTTACCCTTCTCTTTTAGCGTTACTTTTACTTTTAAACCCGTACCTGAGGTCTCAGGCTTTTCTTCCGCTTCTTCGTTCTTATTCTTTATCTTATCAACTACGCTCTCGCGGAAATTGGTAAGCTTCCTCCTCAGCCGGTCAAACATTTTACCAGTACCATCCAATCCAGATTGCTACCTACGATTGCAAGAACGATTATGATAGCCCTTGCAATCGAACCTGTAGTTTCTGCGCCTCCTGCTCTATTTTTTGCAATAAGCTGCTTTTTTCTTGCTGTGTAGTCTCTAAATTGGTCTTCATTCTGCCAAGATACTCTATTGAGGAATCAGGGCTTTTTTCTGTACTTATTCCGCCTCCTATTCCCACTATTATCTTGTCTGTACTGCTGAGCGTAACGTAAATAGACGAGTTCGCTCCGATTGGCACTATCAACTCGTCACCAGTTTTCATAGCCTTCAATTGTTTTATCGTCTCTATCGCTTTATCGTGCTCATTTATCGCCTGCTTGACAAGAAGTAATTCTTGGGAGACCTGTTCCGCATGCGCCTGATATTGCCGCAATTTCAATACCAAAGTTTGCAGTTCTGCTCGCTGTTCTCGCTCTTTTCCACTCAATCCTTTCTCACTCTCTTCCATAATTAATTATCCCTTCAAGAACTATTAACGCATCATAGCCTTATAAGGGTTCAAGGTTCAAGGTTCAAGGTTCAAGGTTCACGGTTCAGGGTCACCCTTTAGCCTTTAGCCTTTAGCCTTTAGCCCGATTCACGGTTAGACCGATAAAAATTGAACGGGTCGAAGATATATCTCAAGAAATATGAAGAGAGCAAGGCGAACAACCCTGAACCGTGAACCCTGACTGAACAACTACTCTAATACATCTTTTAATTCCGGTACCGCAACACGGACCTGATTCATCGTGTCTCTTTCTCGTACCGTCACCGTATTATCTTCCAGCGTCTCGTAATCGATAGTAACGCAATGAGGCGTGCCGATCTCATCCTGACGCCGGTATCGCTTACCGATACTACCGGAATTATCGTATTCAACGGCGATCGCGGCATCACGGAGCATCCGAAAGACCGCCACCGCCTTACTCTTCAACTCATCACGGTTCAGCAAAGGAAATACGGCAACTTGTATCGGCGCGATCTCGCGTTTGAACCGCAGCACCCGCCTCTTTTCTTTACCTATCTGCTCTTCATAAAAAGCACTTTCAAGTAACGCATAAATTATCCGGTCTATCCCGTAAGAAGGCTCAATTACATGCGGGATGATCTCTCCGGATTCTGTATGCACGTGCATATTTACATTCGGAGACCGTGCATGCGCTGAGAGATCATAATCACCGCGATCAGCTATACCCACTATCTCCATCCACCTGTACCGCTCGCTGAGAAATTCGGCATCCCAGCAATCGATTGCATAATGCGCCATCTCATCCTGCTGATGCTGCCTGAACTGTAATCTGGCACGTGGAAGTCCTATGCACTCCAGGAACTCATCTACCCGCGCTATATGATAGCCTAGATACTCGTTTGCAATTATTCCACTGCTAACTGCGTCCTCTACGCTTTTCTCTTCTGCTTCATCTGCACCGGGAACAACGAGCGATAGCATTCTATCCTCAACTTCCTCAAATCTCGGATGGTTGTTCTTATCAGCAGCAGGGTCTACAAAGACCTCTACCTCAGCAAGTGTAAATTCTCGCAGCCGAATGAGGCTTTGCCTTGGTGAGATCTCATTCCTGTACGCCTTCCCTATTTGTAGTATGCCGAAAGGTAGTTTATCACGGTTAAACTTAAGCAATCGTTGAAAATTGATGAAGATGCCCTGTGCGGTCTCGGGTCTCAGATAACCTTCACTTCTCTTAATTGCTTCTTCATCACTTCCTCCTTTACCTTTATCTTTACCAGCGCCAATTCTCGTCTGGAACATCAGATGAAACTCACCCGACGCCTCGAGTCCGCCACCACATTCCGGACATTTTACAGCCACAGTCAGATTTTCATCCACACGAAAAATGCTCTTGCATTCTTTACATCTCACTGCCGGGTCTGTGAAACTTTCAAGATGTCCTGAGGACTCAAATATTTCCCGCGGTGCGATCGTAGTCGTCTCGATCTCGTAAAAGCCCTCGCGCCTGTAAAAATCACGCCATTTCTCTTCTATCCGCCTTTTTAACAGTGTGCCCAACGGTCCGTAATCATAAAACCCGGCAGCACCACCATAGACTTCAAACGCAGACCATATAAAACCTCTTCTACGAGCCAGTTCCGCGGTCTCATCTCTCCTACCTTCTTTATCTCCTACACCCATCTTGTAAGTCTTATAATTATAATAAAATCGACAGAAGGTCTTTATCGATTAGCATCCCTAACAATTTCCCTCTCGCGGAAATAACTGGTAGCTGGTTGAACCTGCCTTCACACATCTTCTGTGCACATGCACTCACTCCGGATTTACGAGTCGCAGTGACTACTTTCTTTACCATTACATCCTTTACAAGCTTATCTGGCAATGTTATCTGCGATATGCCATAGTGCAGTTTCATTGTATCTCTCAGCCCTTCCAATGACCATTCGTCCTCATCAGAGCCCAGGGATACGTCCAAGCTCCCCATTCCTTCTTCTATTATCGCAACGTTTATCAAATCCTGATCAGTTATCATTCCAACTACCGTGAACGATGAATTGAGAACAGGAACTGCTCTTACCCGCGCAAATTCCATCAGTCTGCAGGCAACAGGTAAAGGCATCCCCTCCCATAGAAATATTGTCTTATCTCCTATGTGGCTGTCTATGGACGTCTTATCATCCCAGGACGATATTTCCCGGATGAAATCGCCAACTGTTACCACTCCTACGAGTTTACTGCCATCGACTACTGGTAAACGTCTAATAGTAGATGAATAGATAATCTTAGCAGCTTCTGCAATTGTCGCATCTTGATTGATTACAATGGGATTCCTTGTCATCAACAGCGCTATTTGCTCCTCTCTCGGATTTCGTAACAGATCGTGCCTCGTAACGACACCTACTACTCTTTCATCTTTAACAACCGGTACTCCTGAGATGCCATCTCTCTTTAAAATTTCCATTGCATCCTCTCTCGTACCCGGCACTGTCACGTAAGCGACATCTTCTGCCATTATATCCCGTACCCGTACCCGTACCGCTATCCACTCGTGTTCTTCCATTGTTATTTTATCTTTTATACATTATACTATCTTGTATTTCCCTTCATAATGTAAAAAGGATAGTTCTTTGCCCGGCTCAACACGTTCCTTCATATTTTCCGGTATTTTGAGTTCAATAATCGAATAGTCTTCCATGTCCATAATTTGCGCTGTATCATCTGAGACTGAGAGCACCTGACCACTTCTCCGCACTATTATTGGTACATACATCTTCGAAGTAACTGGCTGAACCGCCGTTCTTTTTTGCGAATCAAAGACTCCTATCCCATCCATTCTCGCTTTCGCCGCTCCGTGCTTCCCTGGCTTCGATATGGTTATGTTCACTATCGTGCATGGTACATCGTCTATAATGACATATCCGCCCTCCTTTAGCATCCTTACTTCTATCAGTTCTTTCATAATTTATAAGTACTCCAAAACATAGTTAAAATATAAGGTATTTGGTATAGGTACGATGAAGATGCAATAATTCGGCATCTTGCATTCTGCATCCTAATAGCTAAACAAATACCCTGGGAGACAAAGAATAAGGTGTCGTGGTACATCCTGGAAATTGTATTTCTTTGTATACTATTATTCCTATCTGGATTCTTCTCTGGCTCTGAGACTGCTCTAATCAAGATGGGGCAGGTAAGAGTTAAGTCTATGCAGAAAAGAGGTGTGAAAGGTGCTAATATCGTTCAGAAGCTGGTAAGCGAGCCTGAAGTAATGCTTACAACAGTGCTCATCGGGAATAATATAGTGAATATTGCCGCGTCTGCGCTGGCTACTTCGATCGCGATCAGATTTTTTGGTGATTTGGGCGTCGGCATTGCAATAGGCATAATGACTTTTTTCATTCTCATCTTTGGTGAAATCATACCAAAGACTTTTGCCGTGCACCACAGTGAGCGATTTTCTATCGCTGTCTCTAAACCACTGAAGGTATTAATCTTTGTATTGCGTCCGGTTGTGAAGCTTCTTTTACTGATGCCGTACACATTTGGTAAACTGTTAGGTCTGAAGGTGCAGCAGAGAAGATTACTCTCCGAGGAGGAAGTAAAGACAGTGCTTGATATTGGGGCGGAAGACGGAGCGATTGACGATGAGGAAAAGAAGATGATGACTGGCGTGCTAAAGCTCGATCATATTACCGTAAAGAACGTAATGACACCGAAGAAGGCAATAGCCTGCATCGGGGCTAATCAGAGTATAGATTCCGTGGTGAAACTAATAAAAAAGCAGGGATATTCACGAATTCCGGTATACGAGGGGAGAGCGGATAATATTGTAGGAATACTATATTCGAAGGATTTGCTGATAAACTCAAGCCTGGCGAAGCCGACCCCGAGTCCGTTAAAGAAGCTAATGAAACCTGCTCATTTTGTGCGTGAAACCGCACGCGTAGATGATCTTCTTAAGGAATTCCGCGAGGGAAAATTCCATATCGCAATTGTCGTGGATAAAGAAGGACGAACAAAGGGTTTGGTCAGCTTAGAGGACCTTTTGGAAGTGATAGTAGGCAGTATATACGATGAGCACGACATGAGAAGACCGGAAGGCTAAAATTCTACTTCTTATATCTCATCTTCTTCCGTCTTTTCTTCAGCTTATGCCTTCGCATCTTTGCTACCTTTCGCTTTTTTCCACAGGGAATTTGAAATCACCACCTTACTTGTCTTTTAATTACGCTCCTTAAATACCTTAAATTACTCATCCCTATATCTAACTTCTACTCTCATCAGATCACTCGCCACGTCTGTATTTGCGAAGACAGACCTTGCTTCTTCTTTCAGTTTAATCGCACCTTCTAAATGCGAATGCCGTGCGCTGAGATGCGTCAAGATGAGTCTCCGAACTCGTGCTTTCATTGCCACTTCTGCAGCTTCTGAAACGGTTGAATGCATGTAATCAACTGCATATTCCTCCGTCTCCTCTGATAACGTGCCATCATGTATCAATAAATCTGCGTTCTTACTCGCCTCAATTACGCTCTCACACGGTCGCGTATCGCCGGTATAGACAATCTTCCTGCCAGGTCTCGGTGGTCCTAAGACTTGTTCCGGTCTTATCTCACGTCCTTCAAGAGAGATAGAATGTCCTGACTGAAGTCTGGCAAATAAGGGACCTGGCGTTATGCCAAGCTCTATCGCACGTTCTCGGTTGAATCTACCAGGTCGTATATCTTCTTCCAGCACGTAGCCGATGCTAACCACATTGTGTACCGTTTTTAACGTCCGTATCTCATAACCTGTTCTTCTTACCACATCGCCAGGTCTTAGCTCTATCGCTCGCACTTCAAAACTCCTACCTGTGTAACCCAGAGCTTGAAGATGGTCTATGAATCTACCCACGTCTCGCGGGCCGTAGATCTCCAGTGGCTCTTCTCTATCTTGCAGCGCCATCGTCTGTAACAGACCGGGAATGCCGAGGACATGGTCAGCATGGAAATGCGTAATAAAGATAGTATTTACCTTCATCCCGGTCTTCGCTCGCATCATCTGTTGTTGCGCACCTTCACCGCAATCAAAGAGCATCAACTCGCTCTCTCTATTCACTGCTATCGCAGATGGATTCCTGTTCGGTGTAGGCGTTGCGCCACCGGTTCCTAAGAAGGTTATTCGTAACATTGTATATATAGTATAGTATAGCACTGTCGTATAGCACTGTCTAAAAATATAGTGATTTATTTGTAGAGACACTAATAGATCGCAGAAGTGGCATTTTAAATTGATATACTCAACATCTGCATAAATTGAGGCATTTATCAGGAGGGGTATAAGATAAATTTATTTATGCCCGACCACCTTTTGAGATATGAAGTTAAAAAGGTGGTGTAGATGATTAAGATAGAATTCTCGCCCAATACATTACGCAGTTATCTGCAAAGAGGAGCTGGAGCTATGTCTCGAAGAAGCAGAATCCGGTCAAAGCGTAGTCTTTTTTGTTGATGCT
>JACGMN010000098.1 GCA_014061035.1 Candidatus Methanophagales archaeon
CTACGAGATCCTTCCGACGAGCAGGCATGCAAAAGGCAAGCCACTGGTCAATCTTCACGGGCTGAGCGCTGCGATAGAAGAGAAGGAGAAGATCGTATCTGCTCTTGCTATACCTGAGGATGTAGATGCAGAGGGCGCTATAGAGGATGCGTTTATCGTCTTTGCTACAAAACGAGGGCTAGTAAAAAGAACTGCACTATCTAATTTGGCGTCTATACGAACCACCGGCATCATTGCTCTCAAAGTCGATCAGCGTAAAGACGATTTGTTAACCGATGTAGCGTTGATAAGTGGTAGAGAAAAGACCGATATAATATTGAGCTCGAAGAACGGGAAGGCGATCCTCTTTAAAGAAGGTGAATTACGTGAGATGGGCAGATATGCTGCCGGCGTACGTGGGATGCGATTGGATACAGGGGATGAGATAGCAAGTATCGATGCTATCGATCTGAATACGAGCAATTCTACCTCACGGCTAGTTATAATAACCGCAAAGGGGTATGGGAAGAGGACGAAACTGGATGCGTACCGCGAGACACATCGTGGTGGTAAAGGTGTGATCAGCATTCGAGGTGCAGAACGGAACGGAGATGTAGTATGTATCAGGCAGGTAGAGAACGAGGATGAATTGATGATTGCGACTTCTGACAATATGGTAACAAAAATTGCTGTCCGAAACATTCCAGTACAGGGTAGAAACACGCAAGGTGTGCGAGTGATGCAAGTCAAACCAGGTGAGCGGATAGTGGCAGTAGACGTGGTTTAGTTCACCTCAGATCATCCGCGCCATACCGCATCCTATCGAGCAACTCCTGCTTCTTCCCCTCATTCCAGCCACTTACTGCCTGCAGATAGCCTGTGATTCGCGATATATGATCGATCTTTTTAGACTCGCACTTCTCACATTCCGCCTTCAGACCCATCGTTACGTGAGAGCAATCCATGCAAACCGTCATATCCTTAGTAAATGTAAAATAGCCAGTTTGCGTATCCTTTGCTATTTTTAGTGCAAGACTCTTTATCCCTCTCGGATCCGGGTATCCTTCGCCGAGGAAGATATGCATTATATTCCCACCGTCAACGATCGGGAAGAAAATATGTTCGATCTTTATCCGATCTGCAAGCGAGATGTCTGCATTCTGAGAGACGTGCGTGCCATTCGTATAGTAAATTGGGAGATCGCGTGTCTTGTTTATATCGGTAAGCGCGCGTTCAATATCGCCTTTAACAACTGTCAGTGCCTTATCTCTAAATTCCTTCTGTAAGATGTCCGCGACTGCGAATCGCTGCACAACCGTCTCTGCAGGCGTCCTTGAAAAACTTATCGGTATATTTTCACGTCTCGAGAGTTCCTTTACATACTGCTCCATCTCAGTCATCGCTCGTATTGCGAACCGTAACGCGCCTTCCTCTTCATGTATCTGTTTACCGTAATGATACTGAACCATCTCATTTATACCGGTCACGCCGATGATATAAACAAGTTCGTCGAGATAGACCGCCATAGACCCTTTTTCACCGGTCTGTGTATCCCTAGGTCGTTGTGTTGCAAACGGCATCCGCTCGCTTTTGATAATCTGATCCATCCACCGCCGCTTCACTTTAAATATCTTTACTGCGCAGTCCATCAGCCGTTTAAGTTCCGCAAATAGCTTGTTATCATCGCCACCGGCAATATATGCGGCTCGCGGGCAGTTCAGTGTTATTACCTGCCAGCCGCCCATCGAAAAGTGCTTGCCATTCCTGAAATACATCTTGTCATGAAAGTCAGCATCATCAGGTGATGTCTTGAAGTTGTATGCGCAGCAGTTTCCTGTTATAATACCAAGAGCGTTGCAGAAGTTGTGTGTATCCTCAACGTCTACCAGATCATAAACATAATCATCGTAACCAATCTCCTCAATTTTCTTAACCCTTAAAAGATGTATATCGCTCTTGACGAGGTTATGAACGATATGTGAACCCTCGGTATCAATTAGTGATTGATTAACCCAAGCATAACCTCCTGAGTGATATTGAGTTGCGTATGTCAGATTGGAGTAGTTCAACCCACTCTCTTTAATTGGTATCCTGTTGAATACACCTGCCGTGTGCATCGCCCGGTCACGTATTGCCGAAGAGCCATATCCAACGGCATCGCTGAATTTTTGTATCTGATCTTGTGCACTGATGCTTGCTATAAACGTCGGCAAGAAGTAGATTTCCTTTGTCTGTGGATGCGTAGTTTTCTGCAACCGCTCGTAGTAGTTCATTTGTACGTCAATTCGTTGTGCAAGGAGCACCAATTTCTGCACTGCCGACCGTGAAACCAGTTTGAGGCAGATCATGTTTGCGTGAGATTTATATTTGCCATACGCATTTTTAACCGTATTAACACGTGAATCCACGTCTCTGTCTCCTGCAAAAACACCGTAAAGATACTCCCCGACAAGCGATGGTTCAACATTAAACAGCAAATCAGGCACGGATTTGTCATTTGCCGTGTGACCGCACCCGAGCGCATCCAGAAGCAGATAAAGCAGTTTGCTGTTTATAGTTACATTCACGGCAGTAGACTCAATGGAGATTATCGGATCTATCCCAAGACCGATTGAGATACACCGCTTTGCATCATTGATCAGGTCAGCTTCATCCTTGCCAAAAGACAGACGCACTGAATATCTGCATCCTGAATGGTCGCTGCACCCCTTAGAAAGGTAATATCCAAGAAATCGCACTAGTTCAGGCGTTACACGAAGTGTTTTTGAAAAGCCCTCTTTTTTGGCATGTAAGACGTTGACCCGCCCATTTTCAACCGTGATTTCGCTGCTATATCCCCCTGCTACCAACACATCTTCAAGGTCAATGCTGCGTGCCGTCGGCATGCACACGAATGCTACATGTTTCATAAGCGGGAGATAATCCCCTATGGTAAGCCGGTTTGCTTCTATTCTCTCGAATCCCCCGCTTCTATAAATAAATAACGGATGGTCGGGTGTAACTGTGATGCGCCGTCCTGATTCGAGTATGATATTTAATAATTCACCGCGATATTTTTTGCGCATGATGCCTTTGAACTGTCTGGGACGTACGCTGAAATCTCCAAATTTCATGCTCGGTGTCATTGCATTGAGTTCAACAAATTCGACACCTCCATCAGCACGGACGCAGTCAACCGCACTCTTTTCAAAGATACTGCTGATATAATCCACTTTTACGTTTCCGTCCTCGATAATCGGTATCAATTCATCCTTAGCCAGACATTGGTAGCATGAAACACCTTCGTCTGCTCCACGGTAATCTGGTATGTTATTATCAAAGTATGGTGTACCATACTTCGCCGTGAGTTCAAACGCTAAATCATAAAGTTCTTCATACGTTGGCAAACCCTGATCTTGATCTTGATCCTGATCTTGATCCTGATTCTTCAGGCGGAATTCCGTATCCTCACAATTCTCGTCAAGGAATTCACGGTCTATCACTATCTCAGGCTTCGGGAAATTAAATGGTTTTCCCCAGTAATCTCCTTGTAACATCACATTCATAAGCGCCTTGAACGACAGACGCACCTCTCTCTCAAATTCACTGTAGCTTCGAAACGGTACATGCTCACGTTCGCCGTTCCAGACCTCGCCTTTATAAACCACGGGCTTGTCTTTCCATATCTTTGGCACGCCAGGCGTAAGTTGAATTGAAGAGAATACCAGTTGACCGCCGCGCGCGACCTGCATTTGTGTCATCTCATACACGAACATCTGCATCAACTGCTCGATCTCCTCGTACGAGAGCCCTTCTAAGTACGGTGCTATAAACGTAAGAAAGTTAAAGAATCCTTGACCGCCCGCGAAGTTTGTCTGTGCACTGCCCAAAATCTTGACTGCATGTAGAATCGCTACTTCCGCTTTCTTCGCAGGTCCCGCAACTGACGCCTTCGTACCTGACCCGTCAGGCATCAACCCGTAATAGAAGAAGTAGCGGAGGTCCCAGTCTTGGCAGAACCCACGCGTCCCGAAGTATTCGAGATCGTGGATATGCAGATCACCACTCAGGTGTGCATCCGAGAGCTCGGGCGGTAGAAGCAAGAGATATTGTTCCTTACAGATCTTGTCTGCTTTCTTCTTGTGTGACGTTTCTGCATTCTCCTGCAAATTCGCATTCTCCTTCGCCTCGAACCCTTCACCTATATCGATAAGATGTGCGTCATAAACCGGCGTTCCCACCCTCGTGCAGACGTTCCGCCACTCCTGCTTATGGTATTCCTCCAGTAAAATCTGATTGACTACTTCACGCACTAACGCACCCGAGAGCTGAGAAATACCCATTACTCGTATCCGTTTCGATGCCTCTTCTGCTATCTCCCGCGCAGTCGCTTCATCTATCGGCGAACTATCATAAAAGTCCTGGCTCAATTTGGTCTCACGCAGGAGCTGCTTTACAATCGCTTCCTTATCCCATTCCAGCATGTGCCCATCACTGGTCCGGACCTTTGGAAACCGTAATTTAATACCGTCCAGCGTGGTTTGCACAGTTCCGTTATCGATATTAAGACCTCTTTTCATGCTACTGTTCCATAAACACTATTCAATTATATTTAACAGTTCTTCAACTTTATCTTTCTGTAACTCGCCATCACCATCACTGCGAAATAGCTCTTTAGCGGTCAGAAAAGTTGATCCTGCCTGAAGAATTGGCGCAACGAAAGTAAAAATCCCCTGCATTCTTAACTCTGTCAGCGCGTCCACGGTCGTCATGTCTACTTCCTCATACGCTACTCCTTCCGCGGCTAAAAACTCTTTTAGTATTTTACAATTAGGACACCTTTTCGCGGTGTAAACCCTTATTTTCATAATAATACAAAAATATCTCATTAATGTGAATAAGACATTAGGATTGAGATGAAGTTGGGTAAAATAAAGAGACCGCCAGGTTGGATATTGAGATACAAGGAAAGGATAGAGAATAGAACGATAACCGTGGAAGAGATTCTGGAAGCTGAGAACAGGATACGGGCGGTTCCGATAAAGCGATCTTCAGTGGTAAGAGCGATAAATGCTTTGGGCTATCATACTTCCGAG
>JACGMN010000122.1 GCA_014061035.1 Candidatus Methanophagales archaeon
TCGAGGCTGTCCAACAATAACTCAACAACCAACAGATATTATACAATAGTACACACTTCTAAAAAAAGCGCCTTCTTTCTAACTCATTGTACATTTATAACCTGATTTTTTTTTCAAATAACAAAAACACCACTTAGAAGAAGACCTAACTTAATTCCAAGCGAAATGGGACCGAAAAGCTTTTATTATGACATATACAATCATTTATTAGTTATATAATTAAGGAGATGGTGTGGAATGACAGTAAAAAGCGACAAAATGGGGCAGTCATGGCTATTGCCCCCGGATATTAGTGATCTCATACCGGGAGACCACATTTGCTACCTGGTTATTGCTATTGTGAAGGGTATAGATGTTAGTGAAGTGGAGCAGAAGTACAGGTCAGGACCTGGAAATCCCGCGTATTCACGCCGGATGCTGCTAAGACTGATGATAATGGCATCGGTTGATGCTATATGGTCTTCGAGAAAGATAGCAAAGCTCGCTCATGAGAATGTAGTTTACATGTACCTCACCGGGAATGAGAAGCCCGATTTCAGGACGATATGCAATTTTAAAAATGAGTGCAAAGAGCTAATTGAGTATACGTTCAAAGAAACCGTTGCCGCTGCCAAAGCGATTGGAATTCTGGGTCTGGGACATATCTCAACGGATGGGTCCAAGATGAAAGCAAATGCCTCAAACAATTACACACTGGGCAAGGAAGAGATAGAGGAGATCAGGAAGATAATAGAGAGAGGGATTGCGATAGACGATGAGGAAGACAAGCTCTATGGGGACAAGAGGGGCGATGAACTTCCACCCGATCTCAATACACTGGAGAAGCTTCGCGAGAAGATAAAGGAGATTGAAGAAGCCTCAGGCAAGAAAATGAAGACCGCGGCGAAGAATATTGTCGGGCAGCATGCACTTGGCGATGAGAACGATAAGGAGAAGGTAATGGAAAAGCTCGATAAGGCGGAAGAGGAGATAAATAAGAGCGGTCAAAGCGCTATAAGTATTACTGACCCTGAAGCAAGATTTATGATGAACAAGAAGGAGCGAATCGAATTGTCATACAACCAGCAAATCACCGTAGACCACGATTCGGGGATAATTCTAGCTAATGACGTTACTCAGGATTGCACTGACCATAACCAGCTGCAGCCGCAGATAGAAATGACTGAGGAGAACATAGATGGGTTGCCAGGAGGGACAACGGTGAGCATGGATAATGGCTACTTCAACGGTCCCAACCTGCGGTATTTGGAGAAGAATGAGGTGGATGGCTATATTCCGGACAGCAAGCAGGCTCAGGAGGCGAAGGGTAAGAAGATGGAGGATAGGGATAGTCCATACTCGAAGGAGAATGCTCATAATCTGAGGGTGATGTGGGGTAAATTAGGTAGCCGTGTGGCGGCTTTAGGTAATGTACAATAAACTTGAGGGATTAATTTGTGGGACGGCCTCCCTGAACCGTGAACCGTGAACCTTCTCTTGGTGATTGGTGATTGGTGATTGGCTGTGAACCTAGAACCTAGAACCCCGAACCCGAGTACTCACAAAAAAGGCTTTGAATCAAACAAAAACGCATCATAGTCTATCAATGCCTGCCATACATCCTTACATCCGCATGCAAAATCCAGCTCGTCGAGCCGCTTGAATACGCTCAGGTCTTGTGTTATATTGAATTTCTTTATCGCTTTCTTTATCTCGTTATCGCACGCACCACAATTATGCGGGCCTCTTTTATACCCTGCACCCACCGGGTCAGAGATCACCACAAAGTCTCGTCTCTTTATCTCTGTTATCGCATCAACAACGCTCCAGAGCAACGGTGGTCTGTAATATCCGTCTCTCCATAGGTTTTCTAACGGCGTGTATTTTTGTATATTGCAGAGGTTCAACGAGATAGTAGAGGAATAATCAGAGACGAGTTCAGCAGATTTGATAGCATCTTCTATCGCCCTCTTTTCCGATACAAATGGCGGTTTGAGCAAAAGATACGTCTTTACTATCGCACCACAGCCTATCACGGTATCTGCCGCAGTTCTGTAATCGTCGAACGAGAAGCCTTTTTTTATATACTCTGACCTGATGAAATCATTCGCGGTCTCTAACCCGATAGCGAACTCAAGATTCTCAATACCGTTAAGACTCTCGATCTTCTCTGCACTCACAAATTCCGGTCTCGTCTCTACGACGAGTTTCTTGACCGCTTCTCTTCTTTTCACCATCTCTGCTATCGCTCTTCTCGTATCGCTCGATATTTCCTGTTCGTCGAGGAAGCTGCCAGAAGTGAAGATCTTGAGTATGAACTCTTCTTCCGGGCAGTCTCTTAACGCTCGTTCAAGTTGCGTTAAAATGTCTGCTTGCACCAGTCTTGCGTCTGCAGATTCCTGCCAGTAGCCGCACATCACGCATCTTCGCCACTGACAGCCTGCGGTTCTCAAAATAACAGTCAAGGATTTTATCGCTCTACGCTCTTCAGTGAAGAAATCGTAATCGTACCATGAGGCTACCGGGGTTTTATTCTTATTTTTATACATCCGCATTTTTAAAATCCTGATTATCTGCGTTCATCTGCGTCCGATTATAAAATTTATTCTTTCTCGTATCCCTCCACCTTCCGCTCGTATGTCTGGACGAGCATCCCCTGAATTTGCTCCCACGGTTCACCTACTTTGTAAAAGTTATATCTCTTCATAGCGCGCTCGCAGGGCTCGTTACCTATTAATATATTCACATAATTCACAGCACACTTATTTGCTTTCGCAAACTCCACGAACTGCTCGTACATTGCGTATGCCACGCCCCGGTTTTGATATTCTGGAAGAACCGCCTGTTGTTCGCCATAGCACCCTCGCTCGGTTATGGACGCTTTATAAACACCGACCAATCTACCCTCGACACGAAGACCGAAGAAGAAATAGCCAGAGTCTATCTCTTTCTTTATTTCTGCCTCAGACATTGCACGCCTCAAACGCCATTCCACCGGATAATTGTATGCTTTCGACCATACCGCCTTGTAAAGTGCCGCGATATCGCCACTGTCCGCTTTACTCAATTCTATTACGCGATCTCTCCTTCCAAAACGTGCTCTATCTATATCCGTATCTGTATCCGTATCTGTATCTATATCACTATCACACGTAGTCATCTTCTTACTAAGATTATTTATAACTATTCAGGTTCAACGCAAAGTTGATGAATACACGAACGGTAGCCCGTGTTCGTCTGGCTTTCTTCAGACCGTAGTCTTTTGCAAATCCTGGCTTCCTTGTTAGATGGTACACTTTCCGGGTCAGTTCTCGCGCCAGTTGCCATGCCTCAATATCTTCAAACCGTTCAATTTTCATCATCTTCTAACTCCGAACCCCGAACCCCGAACCGTGAACCGTGAACCCCGAACCTGTATCCTGTATCATGCCTCTTCATCGTACATATACAAATACCTTTTCTGTATCGCCACTACTTCAGTACTGTCCATAGCCTCAGAATATGACTGTAATCTCTCCTCATTTAACCGCAGAAAATCAGTTCCCCACTTAAATTTTGCGAGTAGCGATTCTGCTTGCTCCTGCTCGCCGAGGATGAACAGGGCAGCGGCAAAAGCTTCTGCTGAACTCAGAACGAAGGGTTTGCCATAATTGACTGGATTAGCAGCTATCAAATAGGGTAAAGCCCGCTTTTTCCTCTTCATACGTATCAAAAGATCGTCAAAAGCGCTTATTTGCTTCCATGAGCAATCAAAGACCGTTATGCTGGTCGTAGATGTGCGATCTACCGGAGAGAGCGCCCTTTCCGCGACCGGAACCAGGACGACAGTTTTATAAGGTATTCGTCGCACCGTCTTGACCGTTGTTATCAAACCCAAACGTGCTAATTTCTTCGCTGTGCACTTCTTCGCATCGCACTGTCCTACGTCGTAAGCATACAATCGCATTCCGCTTTATTTACCTTACCGGTAGTTATTGATAAACTCCAAACTCTCTATTCCTCCATTTAAGGTGTACAGTTCCAGCACCATGACCCCTTCATAACCGTTATTATTGATTCCACGCATTATCTTATTCCAATCCTGGTTACCCTGCCCAAGTGGCAGATGGAGGTCGTCCGTACCGAAATTATCGCTCGCATGCAGGTGTATTATCTCTACATCATCAGCCTTAGCAGTAATACCCAGGAACTCATCTAACTTTTTTGTCGTATTTGCATGTGCTATGTCAACACATACACCAAGGTTATCCATCCTCGCAGAACGCACTATTTGGATCAGTTCATCGGGATACCTTCCCATCAGCATATTCGCAGACGTCAAATTCTCGACCGCTATCCGCAATCCCCGGTCAGCAGCAAATTCACAGAGCGTAATCAAGGCAGCAACAGACTTCTGAATAGCCTTCTCCGGCATCTGCATTGATAATGGCGAAAAAGTACCGGGATGCACCACACAGATATTATCGATGAACTCGTAAGTGTTCTCTATACTCTCTTTTATCTGCCGTATGCTCTCCTCTCTCATCCGCTCGTTCACACTTGCTATATTAATATCAGATAGCGGAGCGTGTAAGGAGAGGATAAGGTCTGTTGTCTCGTAGATATTTCGCAGACTGTTTCGCAACACTCCGTCCACTTTTTGCCGTCCTTCATCCAATATCTCAAACCCCTGGAAACCTATATCCTCCATCCGGTATATCCAGTCCATAGGATCGCTATTTGCGTCAACCGAGGAGAAACTTATCTTTAGTTTCATGCTATAATATTTACCATTCGTATCAAGTAGTAAATAATAAGAATCCGTGTCTTAAATAGAAGGCACTGTTATACTGGCACTGTTATACTGGCACTGTTATACTTTATGTACAATAAAAAATGGGTAGAGAAGATAAAATGGAGATGAAAGAGTTGTTGGAGATTTCTTCAGAGATCAGGGATTCACTGCAGACCTATATCTCAGAGACCGAAGACGTTGGCGAAGTAGTAAAAATAAGGTCAGGGGACGTAACGAGGAAAATAGACCTTTTTGCAGAAGAAGCACTGGAGAAAGCTCTACAAAGCCGTGAGCTCTGCGCGCGGATAATATCAGAGGAGTTGGGGGACCACGTCTACCCCAAAGGGGGCGATCCGGAATTTACACTCATCTTTGATCCTATAGATGGGTCCACCAATGCGGTACTTGATATCCCGTTCTTCTGCTCTGCTATCGCGTATTCACCGAAGGTGGAGCATGTTACATTTGACGATCTGCAAGCTGGTGTTGTTGCGACCATCTATGGTAAAACATATTATGCGATGAGGGGTGAAGATGCATGGGTAGATGGTACGCGGCTGCCTCGTAGTTTAAAAGGAATGACAAAACGCGTCTTTTCTGTCTATACCTACGGTGCTGCCTCAATACCTGAGGCACTGATAGAGTTTCAAAAGGGAAGTGAGAATATTATTCGTATGCTTGGCAGTATCGCGATGGAACTATGCTTAGTTGCAGAAGGTGCACTGGATGCGGTAATAGACGTGCGAGACATAATAAACGGTTATGATATTGCAGGATCGGTGGTCATCTTAAAAGAGGCGGGAGGAATTATAACAGATTTAAATGGGAACGACTTCGGACCAGAGACAGAGGTTGGGAAGACGGAGAATGTCTCTCTTATTGCTGCTTTAAAGCAGAATAGTGTTATACAGAGATGGCCGATATTGTATCATCGAAATGATTGACCTCGAAAGATATTTCGAAGATTTAATCGAAAAATCGAACGATCGATCTCTGCAGACTGCAATTCTCAATTCGAGGATAGAGTATCTTACGAGAAAAGATAATAATCTCCGGAAACTCGAAAATATTAATATTATAGATCGGGTTGACGAGCTTAAGGAGATAAGACGTGCTAATCTGGACCGACTACCGGAACTTATCGATGCCGCAAAAGAAGCTATGGAAGATCACGGTATGCGCGTTCATATCGCTCGTGATGGAGCGGAAGCAAATAAAATTGTCGCAGATTTATGCGGTAAGGAAGGCTGGAATGCAGAACTTGCGGTCAAAGCTAAATCTATCGCTAGTGAGGAGATAGAACTGAATAAACATCTTACTGAATTCACAGGTATAACTGTCTGGGAGACAGATGTCGGAGCACTCTTACTTCAGCTTATGGACGGCAAAGCGATGCACCCGACAGGCGTATCGATAGCAGTGCCGCGTGAGATTGCAGCCGAGTATTTCAGTAAACTTGCTGGTAAAACACTTCTGCCAGATCCACAGATATTGGTCGCTTTTGTTCGTGAGTTTATTCGCGGAAAGATTATGGATGCCGATGTAGGAATTACTGGTGCAAATGCTATCACCGCAGATACCGGGAGTATCTACTTGCTTGAGAATGAAGGCAATGTCCGGCTTGTAACAAGTATTCCTGATAAACAGATCGTCCTGACCGGAATAGAAAAGATTATGCCGAGCCGGGATGTTGCAGATATGTATGTCAAAGTTATGCCTGTATATACGACCGGAGCAGAAGCGATAAATTATCTTAATATCATCGGCGGTGTGAGCGTATCGAGCGATATTGAGCGTGTATCAGTGAAACCGGCAAGTGGACCGGATGAGATAGATGTAATCCTACTTGATAATGGTAGGATGGAGTTACTCAAGGATCAGGATTTTCGTGAGATTCTCATCTGTTTAAAATGTGGCGCCTGTCTTATGGAATGCCCGTTGTGGAATGTCGTTGCCGGATATTATGGCGAGCACGTGTATATGGGCGGTTTCGGGACTATATTGACCGCGTTTACGAAAGGGCTCGAAGCTGCGGTAGCACAGGCATTTACGTGCACGCTATGCGGTAAGTGTAAGGATATATGTCCGATGGGTATCGATGTGCCGGAGATGATAAGGAAACTTCGTCAGAGGATCGTTGAACAGGGGATCGCGAGACCTCATGAGAGAATAGCATCGAATGCGCGTAGAACTTTCAACCCGTACGGTGAGAATTTACAACCTCTAAAGGTATAGAATCGATCTCTTTCCAATCCTTCTTTTCCCGTAAAGAGCATACCCCGTGGTTGATTTGATATCCATCAGTTCAGAAATCATCTCCTCTAAAAGTTCTTCTCTGTCTACGAACCCGTCGTCCTTTACAGGTTGTAACGTAAAATGCATTTTATCACTATTTTTTTGTTAGTAACTTATTTCTTGACTACTTATTTCTTGACTTTCGCCATTATATAATTTTAAGGAAAAAATCCAGCCAAATGAAAATAGAGAAGACAGAAGAGTATATTGCAGTACACGGCGATTTCAAGGTCTTGAGCTCCGCACCCTATAACGGCGGTTTCGTTATAGCAAAGACGATACTGAATGTAAATATAAGTGCAGACTTCAAAGGTGATCTCTTCGACTTCTTCGATTCTTTCGCTCTTAAGAACGATTTAGATAGAACCAGCACCGTCGGACTGATGACTGCTGTAGAGATGAAAGATGCAATAATCATAGAGAAAGGTTCTGTAACTGCAGTTATAACCGCGGGTATTGCAAACCCCTCTTCGCGGTCTGCACCTGAGCATAAGCATGGTTCGACAGTGAATATAATCCTGCTGATACAAAAGAACCTCTCACGATCGGCAATGGCAAATGTAATAATCATTGCAACCGAGGCGAAGACCGCAGCCTTCTACGATCTCGACATACATGATGAAGCCGGAGACATATTCACCGGTGATAGTACGGATTCCGTGGTCGTTGCGTGTAAAACTTTTAGGAAAAGTTTTATCAAAAATGCTTCGCAGAAAACTTTTAGGAAAAGTTTTATCAAAAATGCTTCCCAGTTCACAGAAGCAAAGGAGGAGCTATTTGCAGGTAAAGCGACAGAACTGGGAAGAACAATCTACGAAGTTGTAAGAGAAGGCGTAAAAGATGCTCTTTTCCGGCATGATCATTTGCGGATGGATAATCTTAGACCGATGCTTACGAGGCTGGAGGAGCGGGGGATATATTTAGAAGATATGGTATCAACAGCGCTGGAACTCTACGTACCTGCGGAAGGAGAAGAAGTAGACCGGGATGTGCTCAAAAGGAGAGTTGAAGCAGCGATCAAGAAAGAATCTGCAGACGTGAATGTGGCATTGCTGCTGGCAGCCGCACTACATGCAGATGAGCGGGAGATAAACAAAGGTCGAGCCGGCGAAGCGGGCAGAGCAGATGCGGCTTGTATTATTGCTGATGAGCTCATCGGGATTGCGATAGCAGAATATATCGGTGGTAAGAGAGCTCTTTTCAATTTCTTCTATTACGATACGAAGAAACCCGGAATATTATCGCAATTGGGTGTATTTATGGACGATGCGATCGGCGGGCTTATAGCTGGATGCATGAGTAAATTGTTAGCAGATGAAGATGATTCTTGATTCGTAACTACTTAGGTTCAGGGGTTCACGGTTCACGGTT
>JACGMN010000148.1 GCA_014061035.1 Candidatus Methanophagales archaeon
AAGATTTTACAACCTGAATTTCCTGTTCAATTTCCTGTTCCGGTTCCCTTCTCCAGTAAAGATAGCCAATGTACAGCAATAAAAATAAGAACAATGCGGTTCCTTCGATTTGCGTCAGCTTCAGGTCACTGAAGAGAAACAAGAGTAAAGATACCATTGAAATGAGGAAAAAACCGTCACGATATACAAGTTTTTTACCTATTTTTGCCTGGTGGACGATCGCAAGACCGCCTAAAATGAAAGCGAGATTGAAGATGTTCGATCCGACTACATTAGAAACCGCTATATCAGGATAGCCTTTTAATGCCGCAAGAATGGTAACTGCAAACTCTGGAGCAGAAGTGCCGATCGCCACAACGGTGAGACCTATTACGATATCGGAAACGCCTATCTGGCGTGCGAGTCTCGATGCAGAATCTACTACCCACTCCGCTCCGCACCACAAAGCCAGAATAGAAAGCCCGATGAAGATAATATCTAAGATCATTTAATATGATCTAATCTAATAGATACAAAGATATAATTGATGATTATAAATGGCGATAGGAGTAGTTTGTTGATATAGAAGAGATGGTGGAGGAAAAATGGGCGACGAGGGTGTGATAGAGAAGATAGCAGGTCCGTTGATTGTTGCTGATAAGATGCGCGGCTGTGAGATGTATGAAGTGATTATGGTTGGTGAAGAGGGTTTGATGGGCGAGACGATAAAGCTGGATGGCGCCCTCGCATATATTCAGGTATATGAGGATACAACAGGTTTGAAGCCGGGTGAGCGGGTGGTAAGGACAAAAGCGCCGTTATCTGTTGAGCTCGCTCCTGGTATTTTAAAAAGTTTTTATGATGGTATCCAAAGACCACTGGAAGAGATAAAGCACAAAGTTGGCGATTATATAACAAGGGGTGTATCTGTGGACGCTATCTCGCGGAGCACGAAGTGGAAGTTCACACCTACTGCAGAGGAAGGCAAAGAGATAGTCGCCGGTGATAGTTTAGGCGAAGTACCGGAGACTAAAATGATAACGCATAAAATTCTTGTGCCTCCTGGAATAAGCGGTAAAATTTTAGAGTTAAAAGAAGGTGAATTCACCGTTGACAAGTGTATAGCAAGGATAGAAGCAGAGACCGGTGGTGATGATATTGAATTGACGATGATGCAGAGATGGCCTGTTCGAGAAGGGAGACCGTATAAGGATAGATTGGACCCTGAAGTACCTCTGTTAACAGGGCAGCGGATAAACGATACCTTCTTCCCAATAGCGAAAGGAGGCACAGGCGCTATTCCTGGTGGATTTGGAACTGGCAAGACGGTAATGCAGCAGCAATTAGCACGCTGGGCTAACGCTCAGGTCATCATCTATATAGGGTGTGGTGAGCGCGGGAATGAGATGACAGAGGTTTTAGAAGATTTCCCAAAGCTGGTTGATCCTTACAGTGGAGAAAAGCTGATGGAGCGGTCAACGCTAATTGCAAATACGTCCAATATGCCGGTTGCGGCGCGTGAAGCTTCTATTTATACTGGTATCACATTGGCTGAGTATTATCGCGATATGGGGTATGACGTAGCAATTCAGGCAGATTCGACGTCACGGTGGGCGGAAGCACTGCGGGAAATATCTGGTAGATTAGAAGAGATGCCTGGTGAGGAGGGGTATCCCGCATATTTAGCTGCAAGACTTTCTAATTTCTACGAACGTGCTGGTAGAGTAAAGACCTTATGCTCGGATTCGGTCGATAGAATAGGCTCGGTTACCATAGTGGGAGCAGTCTCGCCGCCGGGCGGTGATTTCTCAGAACCTGTGACACAGAATACATTACGTGTCGTAGGAGTTTTCTGGGCTCTTGATTCATCCTTAGCAGATAGAAGACATTTCCCTGCTATAAACTGGCTACGTAGCTATTCTCTTTATTTAGATAGCCTCCGGGAATGGTTTAATCAGCCCAGTTTTCCGGATTTCATGGAACAGCGTGAGGAGATGATGGCATTATTGCAAAATGAGGCTACGCTGCAAGAGATCGTTCAGCTTGTTGGTGCGGACGCGCTTCCAGCACGCGAAAGAGGGATATTGGAAGTAGCTCGTATGATCCGTGAGGATTTCTTGCAGCAGAATGCATATCATGAGATCGACTCTTTCTGCTCTCTGGAAAAGCAGTATTTGATGGCAAAGATCATTCTGCAATGG
>JACGMN010000032.1 GCA_014061035.1 Candidatus Methanophagales archaeon
GGAGCTGTCAGAAGCCATTCGCGAAAGATTCAAGGCGTTAAAAGAGTTCCTCGATAAAGACCCGCCGACATCCATGGAAGAGCGGAAACAGCAGAAAGAAGTGTGGGATAGGGAAATGGCAGAGTTAGCGGAGCAATTCAGCAAGTTCACGGAACTGAAGAAGCCACTAACTTACATCAGAAACGGTCTGGGAAACTGGTATACATGCCTGCTTTATCCCGGTATGGAGCCAACAAACAATCTCAGCGAGCAGGTCATCAGGGAGCATGTGCTCATGCAGAAGATCATAGGTACTTTTAGATCTGAGATTGGCGCTGAATATTACCAGTACATCGCTTCAGTCTTCGCTACGTGGCGATTACAGGGAAAAGATGTCTACGATGAACTAAAAAAATTGCTCGTCGATGAGCTTTGTTTGAAGTGAGCTATACAAATACAAATTTATTAATAAATTCATCAATATATTGGAAAGCTTCTATACCTTCCGACCATCGTGTGAAACCCCTAATATCTACAAAAAGTACTATCGCATGCGTTACCATATTTCCTCTATGTATGTACATATATTTACATCTTATGAATCATGTACATAAAGCTATCGGTACTACCAGTTTGAAGTTAAATACAGTGTTTTGTCTGCGCCTAACCATGACTGAGTCTGTTCTGTGCCCGATCGCCACTCCACATCTGTCCGCGCCCACACCAACACGCGATCTCTATCTCGCGGATGCCTCGGACTTCAGTCCGGGCGTGGCGTGGATGGAGCTTTTGCTTGCAGGAGATAAATTTTGATAATCGGGCGCAGATGAACGCAGATATTCAGGATTTTAAACTTAATTTTGGGACTAAACCGGAAGTTAAATGTAAGGCATTTGATAATTTGAGGAAATAGTTTTCTGCATAAATCTGCATAAATCTGCATAAATCTGCATAAATCTGCATAAATCTGCGTCTAAATAAGTCGAAGTTATACTTTATATACAATGAAAAACTCATCTACTTAGATGAATATTAGTGATTCCTCCTTCCATCCATACTCTGATCAAAGGTTTAGCTATATGTCGTCGTGCAACCGCTGGAACTTCATATAAACCAGTTTCAACCTCCCGTGCCACAATCTGAACCTCTTTTTCGCTACAATGCGTCTTACACCGCTTACATCTATATCCTTGCGATCTCCCTGCTGATTTCATACGCTTACCACAGCCCTCGCATACCGGATTCTTTTCTATCTTTATATCTACGTTCAACTCCCGCAGCTCTATCTTCTCGAGATTGATCGTCCGGTTCTTGAACGATCCATAGACCGTAACTTTATCACCAGAACATAACTTCCGGATAATATTACGAAATCCCTTTGTCGGCTCGTATGCAATGCACTCGATGTGACCTCCTGTCTTTCCTGCGAGTGTAAGAGCAAATACAACGTGTCCTCCATCTATCGTTCGAGGATCGGACGCTACGACACCGGTTAGGACATACGAGAGATAATCTTGCAACTCTGCTTCTGCCTCTGCTTCTGTTTCTTCACAGGTAGCAGTAATGAGGTGAGAATCAGTACCCTGATTCGTTATAAACAGCATCTCACGCTCTACCGGCTCTGCGCGTATAACTCGGTAGGCTTTATATATAGCATCTACGCTATCGCCTCGTATCCCAAAGAGGACAGGACAGGGTGAGTGAGGTGCGAGAACAAGTCTATTATTCTCGATATCTACCGTATCCCATGTCAACGGATACGTATCTTCATCTGCCTTCCAGACACTCGATTCCTCTATAAACCGTGACGTACCCCATCGTTCTCTTAAACGGTACGCGACCAACTCGAAGGTGGAATCGTAATAATCTGGTTTACCCCTCTGTATTACCAGAAACGAAGCAGCAGCTAACGCGCCTATTAAACCGCGCTTCTTCTTTAAGACGAAGTAATCGAACTGCAATTTGGAGATGATTTCACAGGCTTGCTCTACTCTCAGTATACCTCTTACCGCGGTCTCGTAGAAGTTCTCCAATATCTCGATGCATTCATTCTCCGCAGTTTCGCTTTCTCCTCCTATACGAACCGTGCGTAAAAAGTTATCATGAATAAAGACGACACCCGGATTTGTCCCTTCTGCCTGCACTTCAGATAGTTCACTCACCCGAGCTTTTACCACTTCTTTTACTTCTTCTACCCTCTCCAATGCCACATTTATCTCAAACGATACTGCTCCGTTGCCTCTTGTCTTAAACGGAACGCAAGGATTAAGCCGTACCAATCGCGGTGTAGAGACTTCACCATAAATTTTTAGCTCGGCAACCAGGACTGCACAGAGATAAGTAGTGCACATTCCTTCTATCGAGTCAGTATCGTCTATCCCGATGATCATTTCAGGGTTCAAGGTTCAAGGTTCAAGGTTCAGGGTTCACAGTTTACAGTTAAAGGATCAAGGTTCGGGGTTGTTCGTCTTATCTTCATACAGGTTTATCTTCATCGTTTTCTAACCGTGAACCGTGAACCCCTGAACCCTGACCTCCGACTAAACTACATTACCTTCTCCAAACTCATATCAAACATCTTCTTTGTCTCTTTTGCAAGCGCATCTGGCAGTCCCGTGATGTCAACATTCAAGAATCCACGAATGATCACTGAAGTGGCTTCGTCCTCGCTCAAGCCACGTGCCATCAGATAATGAATCTCCTCTTCTGCGATCTTCCCAACTGCCGCCTCATGAGAGAGGTCGAGGTCTCTACGTGTAGCCTTGAGTACTGGAATTGAATCTATCTCTGAGGTATTAGAGAGCACCAATCCCCGGCATTCGATATGCCCCTTTGCATCTCTTGCTTCTCCATAAATATCGCCACGCGCGATTACCTTTGCATTATCTGTAACAATCACCCTTGATATGATCTCCGCTTTGCTTCCGCTGCCCTGAAGTACTACTCGCGAACCTATATCTATATTAGCATTACCGGTAGCATACAGAATTGACTGAGAGCTTGTTCGCGCGTTTCGTCCCTTACAATAAATGATGGGGAACATCTGAAGCGATTTCACAGGCGTCGCCAATATATAGTTACTGACAAAGACACCATCGTCCTCGATCACGACTGCAGTTCTTGGTCTGATCTCAATCCCGTCGCCCCAGTTATGTACCATAGTAAAAGTGATCTTCGCGCCTTTCTTTACGTAGAACTCCGAGACGCCAAGATGGAGTGCCGAACTGACCGAGTGTGAGACCGAACAGCCAGTTATGATATGTAGTTCCGAGTTCTCTTCTGCAATTACGATATTGTGCACATTCTGCCGGATTTTATCTGAAGTGATGAAGAGACAGGACTGTACAGGCATTGCCACCTTTGAACCAGCTTCAACCTTGATAAAATAGCCGTGTGTCTGGCATAACGCGACTTCTGCGGTGTACTTGTCCGTGTCTACCGGAATAGCCTTCCACAAATACTCTTTTAACCAATCGTACTTCTTTACCGCATCGGTCGTGCTCATAATCTCCAGACCAGGATACCTAACGGCTGAGAATACAACAGAATGGTCTCGCTGTAAAAACGAGCCTGATCTATCCTTTTCAGATGGTTCAATACCCACGTTACGCAGATCCTGCCCATATTCCTCAGATATTTCGCTCAGCGTAGTTAAGGCATCGTGTTCTTCTGTCTCAGCCGTATAATGCTCGATCTCTACGTCTTCGCCTAAAAGAGCTTTTTTATCCTTCGCACTATACGCACGCGTACTTATCTCCTCCTGCATTCAGCACACACCTTCTACTACACACCGTTCAACACATCTCTCAAATCCATCGTCCATTATATGTTTTACCACTTCTTCCGGTCTCCCTGAGCAAGCTATCCGTCCATTAAGCATTACATGTGCGCGGTCAGGTTTTATATGCTCCAATATAAAGCCGCTGTGTGTGATTATAAGTCCCGCACGCTCTCTTTTGCTTGGTCGTTCGTCTCTATCCAGAAGTTTAGAGATCAGGTCACCGATTAACTCTATATTCCCGACATCTATGCCAGAATCAGGTTCGTCAAACATAAGGAATTCCGGAGCTTGTGCGAGGAGCTGCAGTATCTCTGATCTTTTGACTTCGCCACCTGAAAAACCAAGATTCACATCGCGGTTCAAAAAATCTGCGCTGATATTAAGCTTTTTTCCGAGCTCTATCACGCTCTCGTCTATCTCCGCCTCTTTCCTACCCAACGCGATATTTACCATATCACCAAGTTTTACACCCCTTATCTCCGGCGGGTGCTGGAAAGACATTCCCATTCCAAGTTTTACACGTTCGTTAGTAGGTAAATCGGTTATATCCCCTCCTTTGAACGCTATTCTCCCTTTTTTTACCTTATATGCCGGAATACCAAGTATTGCCATCATAAGTGTAGTCTTGCCACAGCCATTAGGTCCGAATAATATGTGAACCTCGCCACGTTCAATACAGAGATTAAGACGCTCTATAATCTTATTCCCATCTACTTCTACAGCCAAATCTTTTATTTCCAGCATTATAAACAAGTACGACGATTATTTATTTTACCTCGATCTTCTTCACCTCTTCTACACCTATCTTCAGCATCTCTATCCTGAGCACTCCGTTCTTGAACGTTGCATCGACCCTCTCTGCATCCACTTCCGCCGGTAGTGGTACTGACCGGTAGAACTTCATATAACCCCGCTCCCTCCTGATATATCCTTCTTCCATCTCTCCCGTCTCTTCCTTCTTCTCCGCGCCGATTTCAAGCACATTCCCTTTGATAGATATAGTAATATCCTCTTTTTCAACGCCCGGCATATCGGCAGCCACGACTATCTTCCCCTCTTTCTCGCTTATGTCTATCGATGGCGCTGCAGCCCCGGTAAACATTTCTTCAACAGTCCTTGGCAATACTCTCCGAGCAACACCTGTATAGTAGGGTATTGTCCCATGGAATTGCCTCTCCATCCATTCTTCCATCCATTCGTCCATCCTTCTTAACTCATCCAACAAATCCCGTCTATATCTTCCTAAAACCATTTCTTATTACCTCCAAACTTACTTCTCATTTTATACTTCTTGTATTTAACACTTACTTCCTTACCATACCACGCAACTCCTTCATCTTCCGCATGCTTCGCTCGATATGGTGTGACGCTCCTATCTCCCAACGGTTCCATAATGCACCATCTATAGCTCTGATACCATCCAGCGAGATCTCCCTCGCTTCTTCTATTCTATCACCGATGCCTACGGTACAGACAGTTCGAGAACTGAGTGAGTGCATGCCTCCGTCATCTTGTAACTCCATAGACCCAGGGTAGATTCTCAGATTATCCGCATACTTCGCCTTCAATCCATACGCACTACTCAGATCCACCCGCCGATCTCCGCTATATCTCTTCCGGTAACCGCCATATTCCATCGGCACTGCATACGTCACAACCGTCGCTTTCTTCTCACATTCTATCTTAATCCCCGCTAACGTACCTTCGACCATACGAAAGCAAACGTCCACAAGATCGTTTTTAAGCACTGGCATTATGTTCACTATTTCAGGATCGCCGGGTCGGCTATTGATCTCCAGTATCTTTACACCATCTGCAGTATGCATGAAAGCAACGTAGAATGGAATACCTCTTAGCCCGTCATCTTCTCCATTCCCTTTCAGTTTCTGTCTCAGTTCATTGAAGATTCGCTCGACTAACTTCTCCTCTTCTTCTCTATCTCGTCTGCTCAGAAAAGGCAGCCAATCTTCTCGCGCCTTGTAAGAGCCCATCCCTCCTGTGTTAGGACCCGTATCCGAATCAAAAGCGCGTTTGTAATCTCTCGTATCCGGAAGCGCGGAGATTCTTTTACCGTCACAGAACGCCTGGAAACTCGACTCTTCACCCTCCAGTTTCTCCTCTATCAGTACATCACTGCCACTGCCACTACTACTACTATTACTCTCAAAGATAGACCGGAAATGATCGAAAAGCTGTTCTCTGCTGTTAAAATGGTCACCCCACACGCCGACTCCCTTACCCGCAGCCGGTTTATCCGGCTTCACCACAACTTCATTCCCTATCTCATCTAAAAAGCTCCAGACAGCGTCCTTCACATCGGCTATACTCTTATAGTCGGCGTGATGAAAGACTTTAAATTCAGGATTCGCCTCGGCAGCACATTCCTCGATCAGATACCGTTGCGATGCTTTGCTTGCTTCTATCGCGTATCTCTTAGTCGGACATATCATTTGTACTCCGGTATTATGCTCAACGAGATCGCGGATACCAGCTATTATCGGTTTCTCCGGACAGCAAATACCGAAATCTATAACAGTTTTATTCGCGTCGATGAAGTCGCATATCTTTACTACATTCAGATCCGGGATAACGATATGTTTCTCTGCACGTTCTACATTAAACGGATTTCGCTGTTTGTCAACGACATATAACCGCACGTTGTATTCTTCACTCCTGCAGAGAGCGTCTATCACTGCAGCCGCTCTCGACCCTGAAGAAATAACTACAATCCCTACTTTCTCACCCTCTTCCCTTCCTCTCATGGCGTATTTTATTGTATTTATTTATATGCGAAGACTGTCAAAAGAAAGCAATAAGATAGAAATAGTAAAGTAAAAATGGAGAGTATGAGAAAATGAGTGGAAGTGCGGAAATATCGCCTCAGGTCCAAAATCTGTTTGTGCAGCTCCAGCAGCTTAAAGCTCAACTGGAAGCATCTATGCGACAAAAGGTGCAGGCAGAAGGTATGGTGCGAGATATTGAAAATGCATTAAAGGAACTGGAAAAAGTCGATAAAAACACGGTGATATACAAAACCGTCGGCGAATTGATGTTAAAGGCAAGTAAGGACGAGGTAATGGAAGACCTGGCAGAGAAGAAGGAGACTTACAGCTTGAGATGGAAGACCCTGGAACGACAGGAAGAGAGAAGCCAGAAGAGATATCAGCAGTTGCAGCAGCAATTGCAGGAGTCTTTAGGTACTGTTATGCCACCGACTGCTGCCACATAAGATGGAGATCTCGCTTAAGAAGATACGGGAAGATGTATGGGAGGTGCCACAGTCGTTTAAAGACTATATGCTGGTGCCAGCACGGGTATACGCTGCTGAATCGCTCTTAAATAAGATGCGCCGTGATCTGACGTTACAGCAGACGATCGCTGTCGCGTCACTCCCCGGTGTAGAGAAATACTCTCTGGTTATGCCTGACGGTCATCAGGGCTATGGCTTTCCAATCGGGGGCGTAGCGGCTACTGACTTTGAGGACGGCGTTATATCGCCAGGTGGAGTTGGATACGACATAAATTGCGGGATTAGACTCATCCGAACCAATCTGAGGGAAGAGGACCTACGGCCACATCTGTCAAGGATATTAGATGGCTTATTTGAATGTATTCCATCAGGACTTGGGCTAACGGGGAAAGTGAAGTTGTCATTCGACCAGTTAGATGAGGTACTGAGAGGCGGTTCTGAATGGTGCATCGAGAATGGCTATGGCTGGGCGGAAGATGTAGAGCGGACAGAGGATAGGGGGCGATTAAAAGCTGCGAATTCAGATAAGATAGATGCTAAGTCAAAGCAGCGAGGTGCACCTCAGCTCGGTACGCTCGGCTCCGGGAACCATTTCTTAGAGGTGCAGGTCGTGGATGAAATCTTTGATGAGCGGATTGCAAAGGCGTATGGAATCGATGAGATAGGGCAGGTAGCGGTTTTAATTCATACTGGTGGTCGAGGCTTATCGCACGGTGTTTGCACATACTACCTGAGGAAATTTGAGCGGGAGATGAGGAAAGACTCTGCGCTATCGCGAATACTTAGTTTGGAGCGTGAACTGGCATGCGATTATCTGCGGAACAGTGCTGGCATGGATTACTTTGAAGCGATGTGCGCGTGTGCGAATTACGCGTTTGCGAACAGGCAGATCGCGACATACTGGGTACGAAAAGTCTTTGAGGACGTGCTGGTACAAGAAGCCGAGGATATGGGGATCCGGCTGGTCTATGACGTTGCACATAATATAGCGAAAGAGGAAGAGCACGTGATAGCGGGTAAGAAGAAGAAGCTGTGTGTGCACCGTAAAGGAGCGACGAGAGCGTTCCCAGCAGGAGATGAACGATTACCTGCCATTTACCGTAGCGTTGGTCAGCCAGTCTTGATTCCTGGATCGATGGGCACACGCAGTTTCTTAACTGTAGGTACCGAGACAGCGAAGGACGAGACGTTTGGGAGCTGTGCTCATGGTTCAGGTAGGGAGATGAGCAGGACAGCGGCGATGAAGAAATACAGAGGTAGCGAAGTGAAGGAGGCATTGACGAAGAAGAATATACTGGTGAAAGTTAAGGATCGAACGAAGAGAGACGTAAGAAGGAAGCGTGGAAAGGGGATTCAATCAGATAAATACAGCGAACTGGCAGAGGAGGTTGCGGCAGCTTATAAAGACCCTGAGGTGATAGTCCGGAGTTGTGAGGTAGCAGGAATAGCAAAAAAAATTGCGGCGTTCAGAGCTATTGGTCTGATAAAAGGGTGACGAGAAGAGAGTATATCTTTGATTTGAATGGAATGGAATGGAATGCGAATAACAATAAGCGGTCTCCCGGGAAGTGGAACGACAACGGTTGCCAAATTGTTATCGAATGAGTTATCATTGGAACTCATCTCAGCAGGCGAGATGTTTCGAGAACTGGCGAAGGAAAAGGGCTTGCAGTTATGGCAGTTCAGTAAGCTGGCAGAGAATAGCGATGATTTTGATAGATGGATAGATGAGAAGCAGGGCGAAGAAGCAATGAAGAGGGAGAATGTCATCGTCGAAGGTAGGCTTTCCGGATTCTTCGTTCCTACGGCAGATTTGAAGATATGGCTAAAGGCAGAGCCAGATATAAGAGCAGAGCGAGTTGCAGACCGAGAGAAGATAGATTATAAAACAGCTCTTTCTGTAATGAAGAGTAGAGAAGAATCTGAGCATAAGCGATATGAGCATTATTATGCGATAGATATGGAGAATCTCTCCATTTACGATCTGGTGATAGATTCTTCACGGTGGAGTGGAAGAGACATAATGAAGGTGATAGTGGTGGCGAAGGAGCATCTGCGTGTGGGGGTAACTACTGCTTAGGTTCAGGGTTCAGGGTTCAAGGTTCAAGGTTCAGGGTTCACGGTTCACGGTTAGACCGATGAAAATTGAACGGTTTGGACCTATGGCGTCATTATGGGGTTGGAAAAGTTAAGTTTGAAAAAATCCAACCTTATTTTGATGCCATAGGTTAAATTCCAATCCTTTGAGGTAAATTGTTATTATCCCGATTGTATCCGAGCCGTGCTTTAGACAATTTTGTCGCGTAAAAATAAGTGGAGGTGATGGTCATAACACTTATTTTTTATTTCCTGTTCTCATCGTCCATCCCCCTCAAAACACGGAATACAGACTATTTTTCCATCTTTATCCCTTCCAAATTCCTCACCAAAATATTCTCCGCAGATAGTGCAGCGTACCGAATCTAATATCCGTTTAAACGTGGGAGCCTCTATGTGAACCTTCTTGATATCGAATAGTTCCTCACCAGGGAGCTCCATCATTTGCTGCGAGACCTCTTCAGCCATCTTCGTTATCTCCTCCTGCGGAAGACGCCCTTCGTCTTTTGCCTTGACGAGATCAGAATTTTGCAAATCCTCCAGTACCTTTCTCTTTACCATCAGACGAAAAGCATCTCTGGTTTCCTGGTTAATAAAAGTAACCGCCATCTTCCCATAGTTTTTAACTACTAAGTTTCCCTTGCCGAGAGTGCAACCGCTGGCTGACTGAATACCATCAACCATGCAAGAGACATTCTCTACGATAGCAACTATCTCATCGTCTCCCAGCTTTTGAGCACCAAGTCTCTCAAGTCCAAGCTCAGATGCTCGCACTCCAAAAACTACCCGTGGACACAGGTACCCAGAAAACTCAATAGCCTTCTCCAGCTCGCTTTTTTCTTTATTCATATTTTTTACCATCCTATTTCCATCACCGATATGCAATAATATATCAATCAATATAAAGGCTTTCGGTTTCTTCTGATATACCCAACACCGGCATAAATAGAATAGAGATAGTTGCACGAGCAGTTGCTTGAATATGTATAATTCCTGAATTTTTAATATCAATCCATTAAAATTATATAGTTATAACCGATATATAAGTCGGGCTATTAAATTCATCCAATAATATAGTAAGTAGAATATATACATATGCTTTTCATTGTAGCTAAATAATAAGAATGTAAAGTATATAAAATAAAAGGAAAAAGAGAAAAAGATGAAAGTAGGAGTAAATTCGCGGATGGCGCGCGAAGTTTCAGATGGACCTTTGAGCATCTCTTATCTAGACGTGGAGCTTGTGGAGTTGGGGTTCGATGATCTCCCATTGCTGGACCGGTATCTCGAGATAAATCAGTCGGCGCTCTCGGCACTTGATTCGTATGACATTGCGTTCTCGCTGCACGCACCAACTTCTGATGCGAGGGAGCCGAACCTGAGGGTTGACCTCGGCAGAATAGATCGCCGCAATTTTCGGGTGATGGAGCGTGTCTTCGAGATCGCTTCGCTCTTAGATAGCGAGCATATAGTCATTCACGGTGGCGACATCAGTGCAGGGAATGGTGGTAATGGTAATGGTAATAGTAAGGTAGACGCGGGTGTTTCATATCGCAAAGCGTTCGTAAACACCGTAAGAAACCTTAGGATGCTTGCTTCTTTAGCTCGTGAATATTCGGTGCTGCTATGCCTCGAGAATCTCGGCGATAACGGAGTCGGAAGCTTTCCGGCTGAGCTTCTTGCACTTCTTCACGCGTCAGACCCGGATATTCAAGTAACGTTTGATACCGGGCACGCATTCATCATCGCGGAACGCTACGGTATCCGGGTCAGTGATTTTTTTGAGACGCTCCGTCTGTTCATAAAGCACGTCCATCTGCACGACAACGATGGCGTTTCTGACCTACATCTGCCGTTAGGCGAGGGAAAAATAGATGCGGAAAGCGTGCTTAGGGAGATCCGGGATATGCAGCCCGAGAATGTGATCATCGAGCTGAAAAGCTTCGCTGTACCTGAAAATGTAACGACGAGCATAAAGGCTGTGAGTATTCCATAAACCAAACACCTCACACCTATAGAAATACTATTGTAACTACTCAGGTTGCCAGGTTCACGGTTCAAGGTTCAGGGTTCAAGGTTGTCAAGCTTGCGCTCTTCATATTTCTTGAGATATATCTTTGAACCTGTTAATTTTCACCGGTCTAACCGTGAACCGTGAACCCCGGAACTTTGAACCTGAATAGTTACATACTATTTACCTTACCCAATGCTTATTATATCAGAGATAACAGCACTTGCTGTTTCGATGGGTCCGGCGCCTTTTCCGACAATCGTGATATCACCAGCCAAGTCTGTCCGTATTGTTGCAACATTCAACGTGCCACCGACATTAAGTGGATTCTCTTTCGGGACCAGTCGCTGTCTTACGCTCAAATCACCTTCCTGATCCACCGCTCCTATCAATTTTATCACGTAGCCCGCATCGTCAGCAAGCTTCAATGCATCAAGTGTTATCTCTTCGATGCCTACTACTTCTACATCCTTATACGATGCATTCAGCCCGAAGACAAAATTTGCCAGGATTACAAGCTTCAATGCTGTATCTATACCCGAGACATCCTTAGAAGGATCGGCTTCTGCAATTCCAAGCTCCTGCGCCTCTTTTAACACGTGCTCGTAGGGCAACCCTTCTTCTGTCATTCGCGTTAGAATATAATTGCAAGTCCCATTCAATATGCCCTTCACAGATATTATCCTGTTGCCCGCTAAATTCTCTCTTATTAGAGAAATTATCGGCGTAGCTCCACCTACTGTCGATCCAAACCTTAACTCCTTCCCTTTCTTCGCCGCAAGCTCTATCAGCCGTGTAGACTCTAACGCCATAGGGCCTTTATTCGATGTTACTACATGCCTGCCTGACTCCAGCGCGGTAATTATATGCGACAATCCCGGCTCGCCATCCACGATATTTGTTGGTGTCGCTTCTACCATTATCTCGTGCTCTACTTCTCTTATCATTTCCAGAGTGGTCATGCCCGTCGTATTTGTATCCACATATATATCTTCTGCCTCTTCCCCTTTTCTCTTCCTCTTCTCTCTCTTTAATTTCAATATTGCATCTTCACTCAGTCCGTTCTCATCTACAATAACCCCTCTCAAATCCGCTATACCGACAATTTTTATATTTATACCGTGTATTCGCGCTATCTCTTCTCGTTTCTGTCTTACTATCTCTGCTACACCACCTCCTACGTGTCCAAAGCCAGCTATCGAGATCCTCACCGTTTTTTCTTTCATCTATCTTGAATCGCCAATTATTGTTTTAATAGTATCATCCTATCTTATTTTATTGCCGAATATCTCGTAGATATTGTCAGAGGTCAATTTTTTTATCTGTTCCTTACTAATACCAATCCCGGGCAAGATTTGATTGACAAAATCACCGTAAAGATATAGTGAGGGGTATCCAGGCAGATAAGGATGGAATAACTTTTCGCCGCGGGCATGCGGTGCATGGTCTGTCTCTATCCAGTCTATTTTTCCTTCTTTCAGATATTCTCTTAATTTCTCGATACTTTTCTTCTCTCTAAGGGGAGGGTTCATTCTATAAAGTAGACCATCCTGCCCTGCAAGCATTTCATTATCCCATAATATATGATGTGGCGTCACACCGCAGGTAACGTTCATTTCTCTTCCAGTTTTAGCTTTATCTATCAATTCTACGGCTCCCGGAGATGAAACATGAACAATATGTAAAATACCTTTGAAATCTGTCTCTCTGACGAGCGCTATTTGATCCTTTACTGACTCTATCTCTGCTTCTTCGGGTCTTGCGTATGAATGAGTGATAGGAGCTGAAGGATCCCAGAGCGCTTCTTTCAAATAATCTTCTTTCTCGCAATGGACAGCAATTACACCTCTGTAACCCAGAGCAGAAAGAATTTTGTATATTCTCCTCTGTTCTTCTATCTCAACAACCGATAAAATTCCTCTTGAGTTCGACGCATGCAATTTGATACCGATAACTTCAGTATATTTATCGTAACATTCTACCGCACCTTCCAGTTGCTTTTCGTCTGCGGTTGCGCCAACATATAAATAATAGTCTCCAAGTCGATCAACGGGAACGAGTTTCAGTCGTTCTTGAACATCGTGTTCATACAATATTGGTGGGTCAGTATTCGGCATGTCAAAAATCTTTTCCACGCCCTGTTCCTTTGCAATCTCGAAAACATGCGCTATCGTTTCTTTATATGCCTGCTTACCATCCCTGCAATGCACGTGTGGATCAATCATGATTAATAGTAATAGACAAATGCATTATTAAAGCGAATGTCTATATATTACCAATATGGCAAAGACAATAAAAGAAGTCATAGAACAGATTAGACCGTTAGATTTAAATGCAATGGAACGCGCGTGGGCACGACATGAGATGCTCACTAAGCCACAGCGTAGTTTAGGTGTTCTGGAAGAGCTGTCGGTAAAGATCGCAGGCATTACCGGGAATTATATGCCTGAATTGAAGGAGAAAGTGATAGTGACGATGGTCGGAGACCACGGCGTTGCAGATGAAGGCGTGAGTGCTTTTCCACGAGAAGTAACATCGCAAATGGTCTACAATTTCTTACGTGGCGGTGCTGCAATAAACGTTCTCGCAAGACATATCGGCGCGAGAGTTCTCGTCGTGGATATTGGCGTGGCAGCAGATATTAATCTTGAACCTGAACCAGCGGCAGGGTATCTGCCAGTGGGAGATCAGAGTTGTAAATTCATCGCTAAGAAGATCGCTTATGGAACAGCTAACATGACAAAAGGACCGGCAATGAGTTATGACGATGCGAGAAAGTCAATAGAAGCGGGAATAGAAGTGCTGGATAACGAGATGAAGGGTGGTAGCGGTATTGACATCGTTGGGGTAGGGGATATGGGAATAGGAAATACGACACCGAGCAGTGCTATCGTTGCTTTCGTAACCGGCGAGCCTGTCGAGGAGGTAACGGGACGTGGTACGGGTTTGGATGACGCGGGGTTAAAAGCGAAGGTAGAGGTGATAAAGAGTGCATTAAAAGTAAATAAGCTGGTTAAAGAAGATGCGAATGCGAATGCGATTGAGATATTAGCGAAGATAGGCGGACTCGAGATAGGAGGAATGGCTGGTGTGATGCTCGCCGCGGCATCTAATCGAATTCCTGTCGTCATTGATGGTTTCATATCGAGCACTGCAGCACTCATTGCGTACGAACTCAGTCCGGAGATAAAGGATTATCTTATTGCGTCACATCTCTCAGTTGAATCCGGTCATCTCGCTATATTAGACTACATCGGAATCGAACCGATGTTCAATCTGAATATGCGACTTGGAGAAGGCACGGGTGCGACAGTTGGAATAAGCATCGTTGAAGCATCATGCAAGATACTGCGTGAGATGGCTACGTTTGAGGACGCGGGCGTCTCGGAGAAGAAGTGAGGGCGTTATACATAGGGCGGTTTCAGCCCTACCATCGCGGACATCATGAAATACTAAAACAGATATCTTCAGAGGTAGATGAAGTCGTTATCTGCATTGGCTCAGCGCAAATAAGCCACGAGTTAAATGATCCCTTTACTGCTGGAGAGCGTTATCTGATGATCTCAAAATCACTAAGAGACGAAGGCATCTTCAACTTTTACACCGTACCGGTCTTAGATGTGAACCGGAATGCTGTCTGGGTCTCGCATATCGAGTCATTAATACCGCCTGTGGACGTTGTATTTGCGCATAATCCATTAACAAAGCGGTTATTTGAAGAACGTAGCTACAAAGTGCGTGTTCCTTTGCTCTTTGACAGAACGAAATATTCTGGTAGCGAAATAAGGAGACGGATTTTGAATGATGAAGACTGGCAGAGTTTAGTACCAGAAGCGGTTGTAGACGTCATAATAGAGATAAACGGGGTAAGAAGGATGAAGGACCTGGAGAGAAGTGATATGGAGTAGACGCGTTGTGAATGCAAGAACAAAAAATCTAGTCAAAAAAGCAAGAATTATTGCTGATTTTCAGTTTGCCCGCGGAGCAGGTGAGATATTGTTTCCGGAGAACGTGGAATTTGTGCTATCGCGGACGAGACGAATATCACAGATAAAGACCGGTGAAGAGAGAATAGCTACATTAAGGAGTTATGATGGGCTCTTCACACTTAGTATAGAAGGCGCGAAACGGCTGCATCAGTTCCTAAGATTTCCGGCGTTACGAGTGGTTATGAACGAAGAGAGCAGCGAATTTGTACGGAAAGGCAAAACTGCGTTTTGTAAGCACGTATCAACCGCAGATCCTGAAATAAGGGCTTATGATGAAGTGATCGTAGTGGATGAACAGGATAGACTGCTTGCAACCGGGAAGGCTATGTTAGCTGGTGACGAGCTAAGAAGCTTTAAGCACGGCGTAGCGGTAAAGGTTAGACAGGGTAGGGGGTAAGGGGTAAGGGCAAAAGGCTAAAGGCTAAGGGCTAAGGGCTAAGGGGTAAGGGGTAATGGGGGTTTTAGAGAGCTTCTGGTTTGGCAGAGGAGCAAAGAGCTTGCGGTTTATATCTATCGAATAACAAACACCGGAGATTTTGCAATGGATTATGGTTTAAGAGATCAAATCAGGCGTGCGGTAGTATCTATTCCAAGTAACATTGCAGAAGGCGATGAGAGAGAAACAGATAAAGAGGCGGTTCGGTACTTTTACATCGCTAAAGGGTCCTCTGCTGAAGTGTTGACACAGGCAGCTATTGCCTTTGAAATAGGATATATTCAAAAAGAAACATTTAAAGAGATAGAGAAAGGATGTATAGAAATATCAAGTATGCTATCAAAATTGATCTCGGCACGCAGAAAAGGCTAAAGGCAAAAGGAGGCTAAGGGCAAAAGGAGGCTAAGGGCAAAAGGCTCTGGGCTAAAGGGGTTGTGATGAAATCCTTTAACCCTTAGCCCTTAGCCCTTAGCCCTTAGCCCTTTGCCTTAGTTGTTTTAAACAAGAGAATGATAGAAGAAGAGATCGGCGAGGAGCTACGAAAAAGAGGACTCATGTTAGCTACTGCAGAATCGTGCACTGGCGGACTGGTAGGCCATAAGATAACAAACGTTACAGGCAGCTCAGATTATTATGCAGGCGGCGTAATCGCGTATGCAAATAAAGTAAAGACCGAAATTTTGCACGTATCGCGAGAAACATTGGAGGAGAAAGGTGCAGTTAGTGCAGAATGTGCGAAGGAGATGGCGATAGGTGTTATGAAACTGCTGGATAGCGATATCGGTATTGCAACTACGGGCATTGCAGGACCAGGTGGAGGGACACCTGACAAGCCTGTTGGATTAGTTTATATAGCATTGGCAAGAAAGGATTATATTGATTACAAGAAGCATATCTTCCATAGAGATAGAGATGGTAACAAACGTGAAATGGCTGATGCCGCCCTTGATATGCTAAAAAGGTATATCTCTATCTAGGATAGATAGAATATGATAGCATAATATAGCATAGTAAAATATAGCATAGTAAAAGGGCTCGTAGCTCAGAACGGTAGAGCAGCGGGCTTTTAACCCGTCGGCCGCGGGTTCAAATCCCGTCGAGCCCGTAATAAATAATGCGGCAAAAATTATACGTTATATACAAAAATGATGCAGAGAAAAGATACAAAAGATACAATACTTGAACATGTCCTGGTGCCAGAGCATGAGATAGCGGAAGAAGCAGCAGTAGTAGAGCTTTTGAAGAGATATAAAATAGAAAAAGAACAACTACCGAAGATTAAATCTACTGATCCTGTCATAAAAGAGATAAAAGCGAAGGTGGGCGATGTAGTCCGGATAAAGCGGAGTAGTAGAACGGCAGGCGAATGTTTATTTTACAGGCTGGTTATCGCATAGGTTATAGCATAACATAACATAACATAACATAACATAGAATAGGACAAAATAGGACAGATGGAGAGTGTAGAATGTTAAATCAGAAGGTTCTTTCTGAAGCATATTTGAAAAAGAAAAAAATAGCACAGCATCAGCTTGATTCGTTCAATTACTTCCTCAACGAGGGCATACAGAAAATAGTTGACGAACAATCATATATTGCGACTTCTATCAGTGATGAAGACGAAAATGGGAAGTACAATATATGTGTAAAGTTTGGTAAAATAAGCTTGAGCATACCTAAGTCGCAGGAAGCAGATGGGTCTTACAGTGAGATTTTTCCGTTACAGACGAGATTAAGGAATTTGAACTATGCGGCACCAATGTATCTGGAGATGCAGATAGTGAGGAAATACGAAGACGAGGAGATAGAGATAAAAGAAGAGAGTGCTGAAGAGAGAGTTGAAATCGGCGAGATGCCGATTATGTTGAGATCAGATAAATGTAACGTATCTAAAACGGTTTGCGCTGAGAAGATAGGGCGTGAACTTTCTGACGCGGAATATGAAGAATGGGTGAAGAGAGAAACAGGTGAAGATCCGCTCGATCCTGGTGGCTATTTTATTATTAATGGTGTAGAGCATGTATTGATCACGCTGGAAGATCTCGCACCAAATAGGATTTTTGCGAATTTTGAAGAGAAATACGGAAGTAAAATTGCGGTTGCAAAGGTATTTTCCCTTAAACAAGGTTTCAGAGTTATTATAAGGGTAGAGATAAATAAAAAAGACATATTGGACGTATCTTTCCCAGGGGTAGGCAAAAAAATAGAGTTTGTGACACTTATGCGAGCGCTGGGGCTCGAAGACGAGAAAGAGATACTAAAAACCGTCTCGGATGACCCTAAGGTGAAAGAACGTATCGGGGGTAATATTGAAGAGTGCAAAATCCGTACACAGGTAGAAGCAATAGACCTGTTAGGTCGTGAAAGTAAAATCGCATCAACGCAGGCGAAGGAGTACCGGGAGAAGCGAGTTAATTACATCCTGGACCGTTATTTTCTTCCGCATCTCGACGATAAGATAGCTAAAGCACATTTTCTTGGCAGAATGGCGGAATCATGCTATGAGCTTCAGTTAGGAAAGAGAGGCGAGGATGACATGGATCATTACGCAAATAAACGTTTAAAGCTTGCCGGAGACCTGATGGAAGACCTCTTCCGGGTCTCGTTTACTAAACTAATACAGGATATGAGGTACCAGTTGGAACGTGCGCACATGCGGAGCCGCGAACTGAAAATCTCTACCGCGATTCGTTCAGATGTGCTTACAGAACGGTTAACGCACGCAATTGCAACAGGGAACTGGGTTGGCGGCAGAGCAGGTGTCTCGCAGTTGCTTGAGAGGAGCAATTATGTAGCGACTGCGAGCCATTTGAGGCGGATAATCTCACCGCTATCAAGGTCTCAGCCACATTTTGAAGCACGTGATTTACATCTTACGCAGTGGGGCAAAATTTGCCCGAGTGAGACGCCGGAAGGTCCTAATTGTGGATTGGTAAAGAACTTCTCACAGATGGCTGAGGTCTCGGTAGGAGAAGACGAGAAGAACCTTAAGAACATTTTATACGAACTTGGTGTTGTACCTCCGGCTCGTTCTCTGGAGATAAATCCCGAGAGCGAGAGCGGGACTCGTACTCGTGTCTTCATGAACGGTGATTTCATCGGGATAAGCACTGATCCAGAGAAATTTGTGGACGCTGTGAGAAGGAAGAGAAGAGGTGGCAAGATAACCACACAGCTGAACATAGCTCATTATCCGGAGAGGCGAGATATAATAATTAACACTGATCGCGGGAGAGCACGAAGGCCGGTTATAGTGGTAGAGAAGAGAAAGCCACTGGTTACAGAATCACACATCAGGAAGCTAATAGATAACGAAATGGACTTCGACGATCTGCTGAATGAAGGGGTGATAGAGTACCTGGATGCAGAAGAGGAGGAGAATACAATGATAGCGCTTGCCGAGACTGATCTGGCAGGGGCAGATGGGACGGACTACACACATCTGGAAATGGACCCCTCTTTGATTTTAGGCATAGTCACGGGACTGATACCTTATCCTGATCACAATTCCTCGCCGCGTAATACAATGGGCTGTGCAATGATGAAGCAGTCTATGGGCATTCCGTCCACAAATTATAGAACGCGCACCGACACCAGAGCGCATATTTTGCAGGATCTGCAGAAGCCAATAGTAAAGACAAGAACCGCGGACCTTATTCTCAACGACAAAAGACCTGCTGGGCAGAACTTTGTCATCGCAGTCTTGAGCTACGAGGGCTATAATATGGAAGATGCTTTAATCTTGAATCGCGCTGCAATAGAGCGAGGGTTAGGCAGGAGTTATTTCTTCAGAACGTATGCCGGAGAGGAAAAACGGTATCCGGGTGGAGAGGAGGACAGATTTGAGATACCAGACATGGAGATTGTAGGTGTGCGGGGTCATGAATCATATAAACAACTTGATGAGGATGGTATAATAAATCTGGAGACAGTAGTAGCACCGAGTGATGTCTTGATCGGGAAGACAAGCCCACCACGGTTCTTAGAAGAAACAACAGAGCTTTTAAGCCCTTTAGAAAGAAGGGATACTTCTATTTGTACACGTCCAAATGAACAGGGTGTGGTCGATTCGGTGATATTAATGGAATCGGGCAGTAATAGACGGTTAATTAAAGTTTCTGTTCGAGAGCAGAAGATTCCCGAAGTAGGAGATAAGTTTGCTTCGAGGCATGGTCAGAAAGGGATAGTTGGATTAATTGTACCTCCAGAAGATATGCCATTTACTAGAGACGGAATCATTCCTGATATGATTATAAACCCACATGCCATTCCGTCAAGGATGACCGTTGGGCACGTGCTGGAGATGGTAGGAGGGAAAGCAGGTGCATTAGAGGGCAGATATATAGATGGCACAGTTTTTTTCGGAGAGCCGGAGGCAGACTTAAGAGCAGCGCTTGCCAAGTCCGGATTCTGCGAGACCGGTAGAGAGACGATGTGGGACGGTATAACAGGAAAGAAGATAGAGGCAGACGTATTTGTAGGTCTGGCATATTATCAGAAGTTGTATCATATAGTATCAGCTAAGATGCATGCACGTGCAAGAGGTCCAGTGCAAATATTAACGCGACAACCTACGGAAGGAAAAGCAAGAGATGGCGGGCTTCGGGTCGGCGAGATGGAAAGAGACGTCCTTATTGGGTATGGTGCCGCGGTCACGCTAAAAGACCGGCTGTTGGACGAGTCTGACAAAGTTGTAGAGCATGTCTGTAGTAATTGTGGTATGATTGCTTGTCCTGACATAAAAACAGGTGCAATCCATTGTCCGAATTGTGGTGCAGATACAGATATATACCCTGTGGAGATGAGTTACGCGTTTAAACTACTTCTTGATGAGATGAAAGCGATGTGTATTGCTCCACGATTGGAATTAGAAGAAACGGTCTGAGACAGGACAGAAATGAGAACGAAGAAGATAAAAAGGATAAGATTCGGGCTGTTGTCGCCGAAAGAGATACGGGAGATGAGTGCATCAAGGATAATAACGCCAGATACTTATGGTGAAGATGGTTTTCCGATAGAGCGTGGACTGGTCAACCAGCACATTGGCGTTATTGATCCTGGATTAAGATGTAAGACCTGCGGTGGGCGGATGGATGAATGTCCTGGGCATTTTGGACGGATCGATCTTGAAGCTGCTGTCATCCATATAGGATATGCTAAGTTGATATACAAGATCTTGATGGCGACATGCAGGAAATGTGGTAAGGTAATATTGGGAGAAGAGGATAGAAAGAAGTTTTTAGAGGATATAGCGGAGTATAGGGATAGGCAAGAGGACATAAGCGATATAGTGAAGCTGGTATTCAAGGAAGCGGCGAAGAAAGACGTCTGCATGTATTGCAATGAACTTCAGCAACGCATAAAATACGATAAACCTACTACGTATATCGAGATAGACGAAGAAAAAAGAGAGCGCAGATTGATGCCTACTGATGTAAGAGAACGGCTCGAACGAATACCAGACGAAGATATCGCACTTTTCGGTATGGACGCAAAAAATGCGAGGCCCGAGTGGATGGTCATTACGGTATTGCCCGTGCCTCCAGTAACTGCCAGGCCGTCTATTACGTTAGAAACCGGGCAGCGTAGCGAAGATGACCTTACACATAAATTGGTTGATATAATAAGGATCAATCAACGATTTATGGAGAATCGCGATGCCGGTGCACCACAGTTGATAATAGAAGACCTTTGGGAACTGCTTCAGTATCATGTGAACACCTATTTTGATAACGATATTCGTGGCGTGCCTGCAGCGAGACACAGAAGTGGCAGACCGCTTAAGACAATCTCACACCGATTAAAAGGTAAAGAAGGCAGGTTCAGGGGCTCCTTATCCGGAAAGCGGGTGAATTTCTCGGCTCGTACAGTCATATCGCCCGACCCTGATATCGATATAGACGAAGTTGGCGTCCCGGAAGCGATTGCAAAGGAGCTGACAATAACGGTCAAGGTGAATGAAAGAAATCTCACAATGTTGCAGGAGCTTGTAAAACACGGCAAAAATTACCCGGGTGTGAATTACGTGAGACGATCAGATGGTAGGAAGATAAAAGTAACCGCGAGTAATTATGAGACGTTAGCAGAGGAGTTAGAGATTGGCTGGAAGGTAGAACGGCATATTCGTGATGGGGACATTGTCTTGTTCAACAGACAGCCCTCATTGCATAGATTGAGTATAATGGCACATTATGTACGGATAATGCCAGGCAAGACGTTCCGGATAAATCCTACTGTATGTCCGCCATACAATGCAGATTTTGACGGTGACGAGATGAATATGCACGTGCTGCAAACAGAAGAAGCAAGAGCAGAGGCAAGAATGCTCATGGCGGTGGCGCGGAATATCATCTCGCCGCGGTTTGGCAAACCCATTATTGGTAGTCTCCACGATTACATCACCGGTATCTTTCTACTCACTAGGGGAGAGAAGAAGATAGAAAAGGAAATAACGCTTGACATATTGTATAAAATAGACGTTGATGGTTTAGCAGCACCTGCGGGAACCTTTGACCATACTTCTACACCTTATTGGACCGGGAAGCAGATATTCAGCATGATATTGCCGGCTGGATTAAATTTAGAATTCCCTGGAAAGACATGTGCGAGATGTATTACAGTAGGAGCGAAATGCGAGAAGGAAAACTGCCCGCGAGACGCTTATGTTATGATAAAAGACGGGGAGCTGTTATGCGGCATAATAGATGAGGTGGCTTTAGGCTCGTTCAAAGGAGTAATAATAGAGCGAATATTCCGGCGATATGGCGAAGAAGTTACAAAAGTGTTCATCAAAAATGCTGCCCGGCTCGCTATTAATTATATCAAGCAAGCAGGGTTCAGCTTTGGTATCAGTGATGAGGATATCCCAATAGAGGGGAAGGAGGAGATAAGAATAGAGGCGATACGCGAGGCTGAGAAGAAAGTTGAGGCGCTGATAAGGGCGTATGAAGGCGGAGAGCTGGAACCTTTGCCCGGGAGAACGGTGGATGAGACGCTGGAACTACTGATCATGCAGGAGCTTGGTCGTGCACGCGATGATTCAGGCGATATTGCAGAGAAATATCTCGGTATAGAGAACTCGGGCGTGCTTATGGCAAAATCGGGCGCAAGAGGGTCATTGCTTAATTTAACGCAAATGGCCGCCTGTGTAGGTCAACAATCGGTTAGAGGTGAGCGGATAAAACGAGGGTACCAGGGACGAACGCTACCGCACTTCAAACCCGGCGACCGTAGTGCAGATGCTCGTGGTTTCATACGTGCGTCCTTCAAGGATGGCTTGTCGCCCAGTGAATACTTTTTCCATGCCGTTGGAGGTAGAGAAGCATTGGTGGATACCGCAGTCCGTACTTCTCAGAGCGGTTATTTCCAGAGAAGACTCATCAATGCTTTACAGGACCTCGAAGTGAAGGATGACGGAACAGTACGAGATACAAGAGGAATCATTGTTCAGTTTAAGTATGGTGATGATGGAATAGACCCGTCAAAAGGTGAGTTTGGAAAAGTTGTAGATATAGACGAAGTAATAAACGAAGCAATAAATCGATAGCGGAAGGAAAAGTGGAAGTGAGTAAGATAGCAGAAGAACTTAGAAATCTTGGAATAGAAGAGGAAGTAGCAGAACTAATAGCGAGTGCTTTTTTACCTGTTGAGCTGACAGTCACGATCGAAGAGCTGTTAGAGATGCAGATAGAGAAGGCATACTCAGAAGACATAGTAGTGATGCTGGGTAGTGGGAAGGATAGAGAGGTAAAGTTAAGCGAGATAGAGCTGAAACTGAATAAAATCGAGCTACCGGAAAAGATAAAGGCTGAATTGAAGGAGAAGTTAAAGGTAAAAGCGGTAAGGAAAAAGCTGAGCAGTGAGAAACTGAATGATATTTTGAGTACGGTTCTTAGTAAATATGAAGAAGCGAAGATAGACCCACGAGAGGCTGTTGGAATAGTCGCGGCACAGTCCATCGGAGAGCCAGGGACGCAGATGACGATGCGTACTTTCCATTATGCCGGTGTTGGCGCCATATACATAACACTCGGGCTGCCACGGTTAATAGAGATAGTAGATGCGAGAAAGAGTCTTTCTACGCCGACAATGAAGATAAAGCTATTAGAGAAGTATGCAAAGGATAGAAATAAAGCAGAAGAGTTAGCGATGGAGATACAAGAGACGTACATAAGTGATATAGGCAAAATAGAAACATCCATAGAGGATATGTCTGTGTGGCTATCATTAGATGAGCAAGAATTGAAGACTAGAAATATAAAAAGAGAAGAAGTAGTAACAAAGATAAAGGGCATAGACGCGGATATCTTAGTCGAAGCGATGGAAGACGGACAATTGAGAATATACGATAAGAATTACAGCAACTCACTCCACGATTTGTCAAAACTCGGAAAAAAAGTATCGACTACGCTGGTGGAGGGAATAGAAGGAATAAAAAGGGTTTTAGTACGAAGAGATAAGGAAGAATATGTGCTATATACTGTAGGGTCGGAATTGAAAAAGTTGAAGAATCAGAAGATTGACGGTATTGATTTCACGAGAACCACAACGAATAACATAGCAGAGATAGCAGAAGTATTAGGTATAGAGGCGGCTCGCAATGCGATAATAGAGGAGATGCTTGGTACGCTAAATGAGCAGGGATTGGATGTGGACACTCGCCACATAACTTTAATCGCAGATGCAATGACGATGGACGGGGAAGTGAAGCCGATAGGGAGACATGGTATAGCAGGTGAGAAGGCGTCGGTTCTCTCAAGAGCGGCATTTGAAGTCACTGTCGATAACCTACTGGCAGCGGCAGTACATGGTGAAACTGATGAGTTGAAAGGCGTTACAGAGAACGTGATCGCGGGGCAACTGATAAAGTTAGGAACCGGTGCTGTGGAATTGGTAGTCGGGAAGAACCCAAGGGAAAGGGTACAAGGAGGCAAAGGGCTAAGGGCTAAGGGCTAAAGGATTTCATCACAACCCCTTTAGCCCAGAGCCTTTTGCCCTTAGCCCCATTTCGCCCCATTTCGCCCTTAGCCCTTTGTAGGATAGATGTGAAAAAAAGGATGAACAAGATTATGGCAGAGACAGGGAGAAAAGTGGCTTCGGTTGCACTTTCAGATGTGAATAGAGAGCTACAAAAAGTTTTTAAAAAAGGGAAAGTACTGATAGGGTCAAAGGAGACGATAAAAGCATTTATGAGGAAAGAAGGAAGAATCATTATTCACGCATCCAACTGTCCGGAAAAGATAAAAAAGGTCTTTGAGACTGCTGGTACTGGTACTGGTACTGGTACTGGTACTGATACCAATGAAAACGGAGAGGTAATCGTTTATGAATATCCGGCGAATAGCCTCGAACTCGGGCTTATCTTTGGGAAACCGTATCCCATCGCATCTTTATGTATTACTGATACTGGCGATTCAGAGATTTTACGGATTCTACGCCCTAACGTTCACTATAGAGAGAAACAACAGGATATCAATATGAGAATGAGAGAGGTAAGAGAAAAGTACAGGTGAGTAAAAGTGACTGTAAAGCTCGATACTAAGGGTATAAGATATATAGGACTCTTTGAAAGTTCTACCGGTGCGGGCATCAGGGATTGCGTAGTGGATAACGAAGCGAATAAGGTAATAATGGTAGTGAAAAAAGGAGACATGGGACTGGCTATTGGTAAAGGTGGCTCTAACATAAACAAGATGAAGAAACTGCTGATGCAGGATATAGAGGTCGTGGAGCACTCACCGGATCTAAGGGAATTTATAGAGAATTTGCTCCGTCCTGCTTATGTGAAGAGCGTAGAGCTGTTGAATACGAATGGTAAACTATGTGCATCAGTCGAAGTTCTCACGAAGCATAAAGGCATCGCAATAGGACGGGGTGGCGAGCGAATAAGGAAGGTTAAATTACTGGTAAAAAGAAATCTGGGTATAGATAACGTGATCATAAAATGATGCGCGGTGGCATAAAATTATACATAAAATCATAAAATTATATATAAAATTATACTTTATATACAACAAGAAGAAAATAAATTATTGGCAATAAAAAAGATGGGAAGAGGATTGTATGCAGCGAGGAAGTTGGTGAAGAAAAGGAAGGTCTTTAGACTGAAAAGTCCGGATTATGTACGAAAAGTCTTGAAATCAGCTAAAAAGACAGACCCTTTGGAGGGCGCACACATGTCCAGGGCTATCGCCTTAGAAAAGGTAGGGATAGAAGCTAAGCAGCCGAATTCCGCGATACGGAAATGTGTCCGCGTCCAGTTAATTAAAAACGGTAAGCAGGTAACCGCTTTTTGCCCGGGCGATGGCGCGATAAAGTTCATAGACGAGCATGACGAGGTGTTGATAGACGGTATAGGCGGGAGAAAAGGCAGGTCGTATGGAGACCTATCTGGTGTACGGTTTAAAGTCGTGGCGGTGAATGATATATCATTACAGGAATTAGTGAGAGGAAGGAAAGAGAAAACGTTGAGGTGATCGCGATGCAGGCAAAGATACAAATACAGACACAAAGACAGATGCCGTTTGATAAGATATTTGAGAAATGGGACATCTCGGATGTGGAGGTAAAAGACATGGGCATGGAGAAGCATATCAGTCTCCAGCCTGTCTCGGCACTGCATACCGGAGGAAGGCATGCGAAACAGCAGTTTGAGCAATCGAAGGTCTGCATTGTGGAACTACTGATCAACAAATTAATGCGATCTAGTAAGAATACAGGGAAGAAACAGAAGGCATATAAAATAGTTAAAACCGCTTTTGATCAGATATATGAGATTACGGGCATGAATCCGCTTCAGGTGCTCGTGGATGCTATCCGAAATACCGGACCGTTAGAAGAGACGATCCGGCTGCGATTTGGCGGCATATTGGCTCCTAAAGCAGTGGATGTGACTTCACAACGGAGGATAGAGCAAGCACTACGCTATCTTGTGCAAGGCGCGCAGAAATCTGCTTTTAGGAGTAAGAGGACTATGGAGCAGTGCCTTGCTGATGAACTAATAGCAGCGGCTAAAGGCGCGAAGTGCTATTCGACAAGTAAGAAAGAGGAGCGGGAAAGGATAGCTCGAGCCGCAAGGTAATCAGGGTTCACGGTTCACGGTTCACGGTTCGGGGTTTACCATCAAGGGGTTTATATATGCGTGTAGTATAGGGATATTATAGTGGTTTTGTAAGGTATGCAATATAGCGGAGAAAGGAGGGGATTTAGTTCCCCTATAAACATTGGTGAAACCTACGACGTGAAGATAGAGGATGTAGGTAGAGAAGGCGATGGAATAGCTCGAATAGAGGGATTTGTGGTTTTTGTGCCGAACACAAAAAAAGGGGATAGTGTGAAGATACGTGTAACGAAGGTATCGAGGAGAGTTGCATTTGCAGAAGTAGTTGCGGAATGAGAGATCAATACAATTATAAAA
>JACGMN010000151.1 GCA_014061035.1 Candidatus Methanophagales archaeon
TTTTTATACTAGGAAGCTATAAATGTTATGTTACTAAATCATTCACAGAGGGAATAACAAATGAGTGAGCGAATACGGAAATGTCCAGAGTGTGACTCTAAAAATATCGTGGTGGATTCTAAGCATGCGGAGCTTTATTGCCTCGATTGCGGAATAGTATTAGTCGAAGATATAGTTGACCTTGGACCAGAATGGCGTTCATACGACGAAGAACAGGCAGCGAAAAGGATAAGAACCGGTCCTCCTATGAGTTATAGAATACATGATAAAGGGCTGGGCACTCCTATGCCCGAACTGCCGGCTCGAACAAAACGGCTGCGTGGAATAAGCATAGACTCAGACGATAAAACGCTCGCTCTCGCACTCGTTGAGATCGACCGGATGGCGTGTGCAATGAAACTACCAAATAATATCAAGGAAGAGGCCTCAGTACTATACCGGAAGGCAATGAAGAAGGGCTTGATTAAAGGACGTAGTATAGAGGAATTGGTCTCCGCGATGCTGTACATCACGTGCCGGCGGCATAAAGTACCGCGAACTTTAAAAGAAATTGCTGCGGTATCCCGGAGTCCGTTAAAAAAGATACGGCGGGCGTATATCTTCCTTTTACGTCGATTGGAGATTCGGCTTGCACCTGCTGACCCCGCGCTGTACATTCCTCGGTTCTGTTCCAAACTCGGTTTAAGCGAGGAGATAAGGGAGAGGGCGGTAGAAATACTGAAGGATGATAAAGGAACCGGTGTAGCGAAGGGCTGGGGACCGATTGGAACAGCAGCGGCTGCAATTTTTATTGCCACGATTATAAGCGGCGAAAAAATAACGGAGAGAAAGATAGCCAAAGTTGCTGGTACCACAGAGGTTACAATTCGAGATAGGTACAAGGAACTGGCTGACAGGTTAAATATCGATCTCTTTTCACCGAACGTTAGGTTAGCCGCAAGGGCAAAATCCTGAGGCTTGAGAGTATGTAGTGTAGGTAATTCAGATAGCTTTTACTCTCGTTATCATTCCGACCGGTCTCTCTTTTTTCAATGCTCTGTACCCGCAATAGGGACATCGAACTCCATGGTATTCGTTCCCTGGTTCATGTATTTCTACAGGCATTTTGCACCGCAGACAATAGTATCCCATACGTGTCTATTCGCCTCCCACCTTTACCGCGCCCGCGCCTGTACCTGCACCCTTCGCTTCCGCCTCTTTCTCGCTGCTCTTACCTATGCCTCGACCTATGCTTATGCCTACATCTGTACTTACTTCAACACCGCCGTCGCCGCCGCCGCGTTCTATAATCCTCTTAATTATACGCTCTGCTGTTATCCCCAGCGGTGTATGAGGGATGTAGGTTCCGCCTGTGAATGTGTAGCTGCATTTTGCGCACTTCCATATCCCTGTGCCTATTCTTTTTACTGACTTTCTTTCGCACTTTGGGCACGTATGCGCTGCCCGCGTCCGCCCTTCTATTTCAGTAATTGCTTTCCTTATTCTCCGCCCATATCTCGCGCCGAACCGACCCGCGGATTTTGTCTTTATACCCTTCTTTCTCTTCTGTTTCTTTGTCATTCTTCGTCTTTTCTTCGTCTTATATATTACTAGG
>JACGMN010000093.1 GCA_014061035.1 Candidatus Methanophagales archaeon
AGCGATTCTCACGATAACCATAACAAATACCGCAGAAGCAGGTCATGCGGCCGAGACCGAGGTCCGTAGAGTTATCCATACACCTCCTCTTATCACCACTGAGGAAAAGGACAAAAGAGTCACACCTATAAATGCACGGATTCGCAGCATAACCCTACGTGAAGATAGATTTGAAGTGATCAATGGGAAGCATATACGCGTTGGAGAGATTGGACCAGGTCAGAGTATGAATTTCTCCTTCGAGATAAAAGCGCCGTTAAAAGATGGAATATACCGTCCTGAAGTTCGAATCGATCTTGAAGGTGGCAGAGACGTTAGGTATCCAATGACTATGGTAGTGGACAGTACAACACTTCGCTTATCTGCAGATATTCCGCCTGTAATCTCAGTTGATGAAACCGCCGTAATCGAATTGAGTATCGCAAATCCAAGGCCAAATCAAGTGAACAGTGTGCAGATCATCCCGATGGTAGATGGAATTGCGATCACTCCTACCGATCACTTCGTCGGCATGATGGGACCGGACGATATAAAAGATGTAACATTTGAACTATTCGCAGATTATACAGGTATAAAAGAGCTCTATTTTGAGCTTATATTCAGAAACGGCTATAAGAAACGGCTATAATATACACACGAGAGAGATTTCGTTCCCGGTAGAGGTGATAGACCATCCAGGCATAAGGTTGGCATCGGTTAAACACCCGCTCACTGTTCGGCGTGGGGAAATCGCCATGATTGAGCTGGAAGTCATGAACGCCCGTATGACCGCGGTTGAATGCGTCAGAGTGATTACGGTTACTGATATACTGATTACGCCAACGGAAGCGTTCGTAGGTGCGATGGGCCCAGGCGAGATATTTTCTACCAGATTGGAGGTAGATGCCGCTTATTTGATACCGGGTCTGGAGTTAGAAGAAGACGATAAGTTCAGGCTGCGGCGAATGCAATTCCGTGTAGATACAACTGCCCTGCCAGTAGGTCTGCACAATGTCGGTTTCATGGCAGTGTACCGGGATGCAGATGGCAGATTATTTGAATCCGAGGTTCAGGTCGTAACTTTCAGAGTAGTTGAACTGCCGGTTCTACCGATAGCTATCGCGGCTATTCTCGCAGGCATAGCGATTGTTGTGGGATATATCCTGTACACGCGAAAGCGAGAGAGAGATAAGGAGAGGTTCAGAGATGCCGAAACAGACCTCTTTGAGGATAACTAATAATAAACAATAACTGATGGTCGGTCGGAGAGAAGAATGCACGCGAAAGCCATAATACAGGTAAAAAATCTGTACAAATACTACAATGGCGTGACGGCGGTAAATGGTATAAGTCTTGAGG
>JACGMN010000124.1 GCA_014061035.1 Candidatus Methanophagales archaeon
AAAAAAAAGATCATTTGAAGAATTACCTCTCTCTACCAGATTAATACCATTACAACAAACAATATTCATTAAAGCTGGGGAATCGACCATAAATCATAGTCCTACATCCGGCATCTTGCATCTTGCATCTCAACAGCTAAACAAATATAACTTTATTAATCCTATCCACATCCATCGCATAACTACCGTAACAATACCATCGAACCCTCTCTCCATCTTTATCTATGGCATTTGTAGGACTGAGCAATACCTCCCCCTTTTACTTCTCCTCCTATTGCGTATAACGTTATGCGGACATACGAAGTCCCCGACCGAAGGGAGGGAATTTGGGCGTAGCATAGCGTAGCCGTATGTCCGCTGTTATACGCTATGATCATATCCTGTCCTCCTTCTACTTGCATTCAAATTGTTTCCTCCGCCTCGTTAAGAAGGCGGTAATTACAAATCCATCTTCTGTACTAATCCAAAGGACTTTTTATTTTACCTATATCTTTGTTGCTCATATATGTATATATCTCTGTTGTCTTTGAACTCTTGTGCCCTAACAATTCCTGAATATACCTCAGATCAGTCCCACTTTCAAGTAAATGCGTTGCAAAACTGTGACATAGGGATTGAACACTTACATCTTTCCTTATTCCAGCCTTTTTGACTGCATCATTAAAGATCTTTTGCACCGTTCTTGTTGTAATATAAGAATCGGCTTTTTGACCAGGGAAAAGCCAATTCTCAGGTCGATGTGCTTGCTTTTAGATATAACTCCAGAGTCTCCATCTTCCTCCCTTTTGCTCCCTTTATGTGAATTAACCTTCTCTCAGTCTCAATGTCTTCAGGCTTCACCTTCACCACCTCACTTACTCTTAATCCCGCAGAATATATAAACAAATACCATCAATATTTTAAAAGATGTTCTTCCAGATAACTGAAGGAACCACCCGGCTCGTAGTTCCACAGCAGCTCAACAGGTCTATATTTTACAACCCCAGGATGGAACTGTGCAGGGATATAGACATCGCGAGTATCGCAGCTTTTATCTCTTCACTACCTTCACACCCTCTTCCACTCACATACATAGATGCACTTGCCGGAACCGGTGCTAGAGGAGTGCGTCTCGCAAATGAGGTCAGATTCAATCTAAGTTTGCAGGTAGATATCAATGACCGAAGTACGCCAGCGTATGAGCTCATAAACCAAAATATAGCATTGAATAAAGTGGAAGACCGGGCAGTAGCACATAACAAGAATGCAAAGGTAATGCTACTGCAGAAAAGATACGATATTGTAGATATAGACCCGTTTGGCTCTCCTGTTCCGTTTCTGGACGCTGCTTGCCAGTCCGTGAAGCATGCGTTGTTAGTTACGGCGACCGATACCGCACCATTATGTGGCGCTCATACTGGTGGCCTTCGGAACTACTCTGCACAGCCGCTGAATACCGAATATCATGCAGAGATTGGTACACGTATCCTTCTGGGTGCAGTAACACGTGAACTTGCCAGATATGACAAGGCGATACAGCCACTGCTCTCGTATGCCTCAGAGCATTTCATCAGGCTTATCGTACGCATAGAGAAAGGCGCGAAAAAAGCTGACGATAGTATCCGCAGCCTTGGGTTCATCGCTCATTGTTTCTCCTGCGGCAATAGGTTCGCATTCTCGTATACCGATATGCTTGAGATGCGGCTGAGAAATATCTGTGAACTCTGCGGTAGCAAAATGCGTCTCACCGGTCCGCTTTATATCTGCGCTATAAAAGATACTGCGTTTTCTGAAGAGGTATATAACGAACTAAGCGAAAGAAGCTCCGGTAAGAGAGAAGAAGCAATGAAGATCGTCCATACCTGCAGCCGTGAGCTGGATATACCGTTCTTTTACGAATATCATGCGCTCTGCAAATCCTTGAAAGTTCATCCACCGCCAATAATCTCGATAATCGAGGCTTTGCACTCTAACGGTTTCCTTGCAACAAGAACGCATTTCTCTTATACCGGAATCAAGACAGATGCCCGAATAGATGAGATAAAATCGTGTTTGTTTGGGGGTTCAGGGTTCCGGGTTCACGGTTCACGGTTAAAAAACGAAGAACATAAGCCAGCAGTATGAAGATAATGCGAAGAACTCCGAGCCGTGAACCCTGAACCGTGAACCGTGAACCGTGAACCCATGAACCCCGGACCCCAAGTAGTTACGAAACAAGAACCACCCTACTTATCTCTGATTCATCTGTGACCGTATAGACATATCCTGAAGCTGTCAGCGCTTCCGCTATCTCGCGAGCAAAATCTCTCACCCTCGCATGCGCCGGCATTGATTCCCTGCTCAACCGTCTCCTTGAATATCCGATATGCATATACGCCTTCACCTCGATGAAATCAGGATTCGCTATCTTTAACAATTCCGCATAACCTTCACTATTCACCATATTCAGTCCCTCTATGCAAGTAATCCTTATCACCGTTCTTGTTCTTGTTCTCGTTCTTGTTCTACTTTTCTTCCTTCCCATCTCGTTGAGCGATTCGTTTATACGGGACCAGTAGTCTGCCTGTGAAACAATTCTATAAATGGCTTCGTCTGGTGCATTCAAAGATAAATATAACTGGGAAGGGTTTATCTTTCGCAGTACTGCCGGATTAGTGCCGTTTGTTACGACAAAAGTAGTCATGCCACGCGAATGGAACTCCTGGATCAGTTCATCAAGATATGGATAGAGCGTAGGCTCGCCAATGAGCGAAATAGCGACATGTTTTGGAATACTCGCTTCTTCAAATGCGGTTTTGCTCGTCTTCTCGGAGCCTTTAAACCCTGATATGAGCCTTCTCTGCTCTTTTATACAACCCTCCGCTATCTCGTCAGGAGCATCCCAAACCACTGGCACCGGCACCGGCGCCGACACCCACACCTCTTCTTCTTCTGTACCCACGGTAAATGCTTCAAGTGGACGCCAGCAATGGAGACACATCTGGTTGCAGAAGATAGAGGGCGTCATCTGGATGCACCGGTGCGCATTAATGCCGTAGAATTCACCTTTATAACAATTTCCCTCGCCTCTAATAGACCGCCTCAACCACAAACACGTCTTCACCGCACTGTGTTTTTGCGTTCCTACGAAGTGGTATCCCTGTCTTTCCAGAGTTTTTTCCCGTTCCTTCGTGGTCATAGTCATAATCATAATCATAATCAAAGTAATTCGATGTAGCCCTCGGTTCCATTCACCAACACCTCCTCGCCATTCTTTATCAGTTCGCCACTAATGGGGTCGATCTCAAGCGAATCAACTACTGGTATCTCTGCGATAATAGCGCCCGCAGCCACTATTGTATCGGCACGAAGGTTAATCATGGCACCCGGACTTTTTCTATGCTTCTTGAGCTGGTAAATTACATAAGAACCAACGGTTGACCCTTTTCCGCCGGGAAATATTAAAACTCGGTCCGCTATGCTCTTTCCATAGATATTAAGTGATTTATCAACGATGATGCCAGTGAGCGGGTCAACAGCACCGAGGAACGAGATTCTCTGATCTGTGATCAATACTTTTCCCGTAGCTACTCCTTTTGAGATACTTCTACCACTTATCTTCATTCCATTCATTACATTACTCAGATATATATTATATTGTCTCGTCTGTCCCGTCTCTGCTGATAGAGATAAGTTTTACGTCAAAGACCAGCGTTTTCCCGGCAAGTTCATGATTGAAATCGATCACTACATCTGTATCTGTAACATTTATTATAGTATCATTATAGTACCTACATGCTCATGAATTGTAACGATCTTTTTTCCTACTACGGGAATGATACCTGCAGTTGTCAATTTTTCGATCTGAATGGTCATGACCCGATTCGCACAGTGAGCGCCGTATGCTTCATCATAAGCGATTATCAGTCTTCTCTCCCCCCAACAAGCCATGCCTACCACCCCGCGATCAAATCCTTCAATCATCTCACCGGCATCGACTGTAAATCCAAGCGGTTTGTACTCTCTTCCCAGATTGTATATTTCTGCTTCAACTGCAACCGATTCTATAGACGTGTCAAAGACGGTTCCGTCTTCCAGTCTCTCGCTGTAGTCTACCAGAATATAGTCACCTTCTATTGCCGTTAGAATTGCATCGGCATTTGATTTTAACGCTCAACCGCGCGCCTTTCCAACCGCTGAGGAATTATCTGGTTCCTTAACAGATCTTCAACTGTTTCTCTCGACCTTATCACATCTACCATACCATCGCAGACCAGTACTTCCGCGCATCTCGGGCGCCCGTTGTACTGCGAACTCATCGAGAACCCGTATGCACCGACATCCAATATCGCGATCAGATCGCCCCTCTTCACTGGCCTTAACATCCGATCCTTCGCTATTATATCTCCAGACTCGCATACCGGACCTACTACGGTGGTTAATACCGGCGCTGAAGCGGAATCCACGGCTAACTCGTGCTTATCCTCGCTTAGCTTGCTTAGCTCGCTTAGCTTATTTGCTACTATAACCTCGTGATACGCACCATACATTGAAGGTCTTAAAAGCAGATTAAAACCCGCGTCTATCGCCACAAAATTGCTGTACGCTCGCTTAATAGTATTTACCCTACTGAGCAATATTGACGCAGGACCAACAATAGACCGCCCCGGCTCCAATATCAATTTGAGATTTATGCCTAACGATTTCAACGTTGATTTAAAAGCCGGTAGTATCATCTCTGCCAGGTCTTCTGGTGTAGGTCCGGGCATCTCCTCCGTTTTGTTGTACGGTATGCCAAGTCCTCCGCCGAGGTCAACAAATTCAAGCTCAATCCCTCGATCGTACAACTCTTCTACAAGCTTCATCATCTTTTCTGTCGCTTCTTTAAATACGCTTATCTCCAGTATCTGCGAACCGATATGACAATGTATGCCTTTAATAACGATATTTGGCAGTCTCTTTGCTTCTTCGTATGACTCGAGTATCTGCTGATAGGGCAGCCCAAATTTCGATCTGCTGAGACCGGTAGCTATCTTTGGGTGCGTATCCGGCGATACATCGGGATTCACACGTATAGCAATCTCCGCCTCTTTGCCTATCTCGACTGCTACCGCAGATAATGTCTGTAATTCTTCCAGCGAATCCACAGATATTTTCACCTCTGATTCTACTGCATCTATTAGCTCATCTTCACTCTTTGAATTGCCGTTCATCAATACTTTATCCTTTGGTATGCCCGCTAACTCTACTAACCGGAGTTCACCGCTAGAGAAGACATCTGCACCCGCACCTTCACTTGCCAATATCCGTAATAGTGCGAGATTACCGTTCGCTTTTACCGCAAAATATATCTCATTCTCAACCGTCTCAAACGCGGTCTTATAACTCCTGTAATTCTCTCTTATCTTATTCTCATCTGTTATGTAAAGAGGTGTTCCATACTGCTCTGCAAGGTCTACTACGTCTACGCCACCGAAGATGAAATTGCCATCTCCACCGCCTTTTACTCCTGCTCGTGACATCTCTTTCCCATATATTTAAAATCCTGATTGTCTGCTACTGCCTACCAGCCACGTCTTTGTAACATCTCCCCTTCTGCCAGAGCACCCACCTCAATCCCCTTCATCGGTATTCCCAAACCTTTAGAAATCTCAGCAAGTTTCTTTGCGTCATCGTAATTGTTCACCGCGTCTACGATTGCAGAAGCCATTCTGGCAGGATTTTCTGATTTGAATATTCCGGAGCCGACGAAAACACCGTCTGCCCCGAGCCGCATCATCAGTGCGGCATCCGCGGGTGTTGCTATTCCGCCTGCTGCGAAATTCACTACGGGCAATCGCTGCAATTTCGCGGTCTCTTGCACCAATCCAGGAGATACTGATTCTGATATTGATACTTTCAACTCCTTCGCAATGTCTCTCAGTTCCTCTTCATTCTTCCCTTTTAATGACCGTATCTCCCCCATAATTAACTTCATGTGCCGGACCGCTTCTTTCACGTCACCGGTTCCGGCTTCACCTTTCGTCCGTATCATCGCCGCTCCTTCCTCTATTCTCCGCAGTGCTTCTCCAAGGTCCCGGGCACCGCAAACAAAGGGTACAGTGGCTCCTCTTTTGTCCACGTGATGAGTATCTACCGGCGTTAGAACTTCTGACTCGTCGATCATATCTACACCAAGCGCTTCCAGTATCGCCGCTTCTACAAAATGCCCTATGCGGCATTTCGCCATTACCGGTATCGTAACAGCATCAATGATCTCAGTGATAACCACAGGGTCTGCCATTCGTGCTACACCACCGGTCTTCCGTATATCCGCGGGAACGGCATGCAGCGCCATAACCGCGACAGCACCCGCATTCTCAGCCACTTTCGCTTGCTCTGCGCTCGTTACATCCATTATCACTCCACCCTTTTGCAAGGAAGCGAACCCTCTCTTTATAAGCTCTGTTCCATGCCTGAGATTCTCAATTATTATCGGTTTGCCCATCTTTACGCTCAATATCAATATATATCAAGGTATCTAAATTAAACACTTTTCTGTTTAAAAAGGGTAAAATGAAACTTGCTTTTGAACTATCTGGGGAGCAGAAAACATTACCGCTGGCAGAGGTCTTCGGATCTTTAGCCGCATTAGGTATTCCGTACATGGAAAGTATCTGCTCAGATAGAATATTGGTGATTGATGCACAACTAACTCAGGGTAGTGAACTTCTTGAGGTTCAGGCTCTAGCTCTATCAAAGCGATTAGGGCTGACGCACAGTATTTACAGTGTGTACTGCATGAGCAGACTGGACGAGAAGGAGATACTGAGGACGGTTGAAGGCGTAAATTTCAATGCCGTTATGGGGAAGGATCGTACATTTGCGGTCCGTCTCCGGTCTATGTCTACTCATAAAAGCAGTCTGGGTACGTATTCGAAATTAAAAGAAAAAGAATCGAATTTGCTGAAGGTTGTAGGGGCGATCATAAAAAGGAAGGGTTATAGCGTGAATCTTGAAAATCCTGCTAAGACGTTCGTTCTACTGTTAACCGCAGAGACATGCTTCTTCTGTCTGCTATTACATTCAGTAGATAAGGCACACTTTGCGGATAATAGACCACATTTAAGACCTTTTTTCTCGCCGGGCGTTATAATGCCAAAGTTTGCTCGTGCGATAGTCAATCTCAGCAGCGTTAAAGATAACGAGCTCTTTCTTGATCCGTTCTGTGGAACTGGCGGGATATTGATAGAAGCAGGTATGATCGGAGCGA
>JACGMN010000084.1 GCA_014061035.1 Candidatus Methanophagales archaeon
TGATGCTTTTGCGTTCTCAGCGTGCGCTGCGTTAAAATAAACACGAATTCTAAAACCCGGAAAATTTTTAAAGAGATAGGTAGCTATCTATATGAATACAATGATAAAAATAATGTTAGGAATGCATAAAATTAGAATACTTGCGACGGCGGCAGCGCTTCTTACTGTTTGCTCTTTACTGCTACTCGCTGCGATGACTACTGCCATATATCCCGCTGCTGCCGCTGCTGCCGCTGCTACTACTGCCCGCGGTCCAGGCGTCATGATTACCGGGTACACGGTTGAGCCCGCGGTCTTCATGCCTGGCGATACCGGTACTATCACGCTAACCATAAAAAATATGGATCCGCAGGCGTTAGTGACCGAGACAGTAATTGAAACTCCGTCAGGTTTCAGACAGACGACAGATAAGACAGTCCGGAGCATCAGTGCAGAGATAGAAACTATACGGCTGAGTGGCATACGCGGGGTGGTAGAATGGCTGGAAAAAGGTACTCGGCTCGACAGACACATAAATATTGGTGCTTTAGGACCCGGTGAAAGCATACAGGTCTCGTTACCGGTAAAAGTTGCTGCTCATGCCCGTGACGGTACGTATTTCCCTGAAATCGTTATAGATGTGGATAACGGCGTTGACGTGCGTTTTCCTATCCGTGTGGACGTGGAAAGCAGTGAAGTGATATTACACGAGGAGGATATACCGGCAGAGATTCCACGATTCGGATCGAGAGAGATAGCGATCGTCATTGCGAATAACAGACCCAATTCGGTCAGCGGTGTGAATGTCTTCGTAGAATCAAAAACGGGTGAGCTGGAATTTGAGCCTGTTGCACGATTCATCGGTAAATTAGAACCGTTTGAGAAGAAAATAGTGAATTTTACGGTTATACCTATATCTGAAGGAACTCATGAGATTTCTTTCAAAGTCGAGTACAGAAATGCTCTTAATCTACATCATAGCTGGCTCGTATCGTCCGTAGTAGTAAAGGAGGGATCAAGATCAAGATCGAGTGTAAGACTTATTCTTGTGGATGCACCCGACTATGTTCTTAGCGGTGACGTTGCCCGTATAGACTTTGATGTTGCTAACGGGCTGGTGAGGGATATAAGAGCGGTAACAATAGTTCCCGAGAAAGAAGGAGTTAAAATACTGCCTTCCGAATATTTTATCGGCGACATGGAAGCCGGGGACCTCTTTTCTGCTTCTTTTAATCTTCATACCCATGATTTAATCGTTGGCGAGATCGCAATACCGTTCAGATTGATCTTCAAAGATGCTGAGACTGAGAGACGATTCGAGCTGCCAGATCACATAGTGCACGTAGAGATACGAGAACCGGCTGAGAATGCGTTACCAGTTCTGGTGCCAGTAATTATTGTATTACTATTCATAGTTACCCTTATCGCTGCTGCGGTTCTCAGAGGAAAGATGAAGCGAAAGCCCGGAAGATAAGAAATATACATAAGAAATATACCAATCTAATACAACAGGAATAGATGATCTACACCGAATATCTGACGAAAGTTTACTTAATGGGGGAGGCGAAGGTTTATGCACTGCGCGATGTGAATTTGAAGATACAAGAGGGCGAGTTCATCGCGATAATCGGTTCATCTGGATCCGGTAAGTCAACACTGCTAAATATGATCGGCTGCCTGGATACGCCAACAAGCGGTGCTGTCTTCATAGATGGTATAGACACTGCTTCACTGAATGAAGATGAGCTTGCGGAGATAAGAAGGGAGAAGATTGGGTTCATATTCCAGCAGTTTAACCTGATCCACACGTTGAATGCGTTAGAAAATGTTGCACTACCGATGTTCTTTGCGGGCGTGGGCCGGGAAATGAGGCTGAATAGAGCTGAAGAACTGCTCGTAAATCTCGGGCTTGTAGACCGCATGCACCATAAACCGTCGGAACTCAGCGGTGGGCAGCAGCAACGTGTAGCTATAGCACGTGCACTCTCCAATGACCCAGAGGTAGTGATCGCGGACGAGCCAACGGGAAATGTCGATACTGAGACAGGGAACACAATAATGGATATCCTGAAGAATTTGAATGATGATGGAAGAACGATCGTTGTGGTAACGCACGATTCAGAGATTGCAGCATATGCTAGTCGCAGAATGCGGATGCGTGATGGAATGGTGCTTAATCTATAAGATAAGAGTAAGAGAAAAGCAATGATAGAGAAAATTCTGATGGCGTATCGTAGCATAAAAGAGAGAAGGATGCGTTCACTACTCACAGTGCTGGGTATCGCGGTCGGTATAGCGGCTATTGTCTCTCTGATGGGCGTAGGCTATGGGATGGAAGAGGCGATAGTCGGTGAATTGGCTGGAATGGCAGATTTGATATTCGTGATGCCTGGAAGAATAGAGGCTGGCGTGTTTCTGGAGATGGGGACTTTTACCGAGAGAGATGTCAAAGATGTGAGGCGGATAAGCGGTGTCCGGGACGTAATAGCAGTAACGTACAGAGCCGCAGAAGTGGAATTTAGAGACGAACGAGTTCCAATCTTCATTATGGGCGGGGATACAGAAGAGCTGGGTCGCTTCTATCTGGAGCCTGTTGGACTCAAAGAGGGGCGTTGGCTCAGAGAGAATGATCATAGAGGAGTGGTAATAGGCTATCGCGTAGCCACCGAATTTTTTGATGACCCGATACGTGTGAACGATAGGCTTGAGATAAATGGTAAGAGATTTACCGTTGTCGGTATCTTTGAAGACGCTGGCGCACTGTATGAAGGAGATGTTGACCCTACTATCTTTCTCACTATGCGCAGTTCAAGAGAAGTCCTGCAGACAGATGAGATAAATTTCATCACTCTCCGGATCGACGATATAGATGAAGCCGAAGCGATAGCAGATGAGACCGAGGAAGTAATCAATGAGAATCATGGACTCGAAGAGTTCGTCACTACAATGACGGCTGGCGGCATCTTAGAGGAGATAGGAGTAGTTTTTAATATTATACGCGGCGTTCTGGTGGCTATTGCATCGATTGCACTCGTTGTCGCATCGATAGGGATAATGAACACGATGTTGATGTCTGTGATGGAGCGCACGCATGAGATCGGCGTAATGAAAGCGATAGGAGCAAAGAACCGCGATGTGCTCTCTATTTTTCTCATAGAGGCAAGTATGGTGAGTCTGGTAGGCGGTATCATTGGGTGCATATTTGGTATTATCGTAGCAGAAGTCTTAGGCATCGGTGTAGGCGTGGCAGTAGGGATCGAGTTTGCTGCTATTGTGAAACTCGAAGTTTTACTTGGCGGTATAGTAATTGCACTTGTCGTTGGCATTATATCAGGATTCTACCCGGCGTGGAAGGCGGCAAAGATGAGCCCTGTCGAAGCGGTACGGTATGAATAATGTCAAACATTGAACAATCTTAATCCAAACTTCGTAAACCTCTGAAAGTGTGTTCTCTTCAATCTTGAGAGTGAGGCATCGCGATTTATGCAAACTGTGGCAATCATTGTATCAAATCTGTATCAAATCTCCCGGCAGGTTTGCCAATCTTTTCTAGCTCAACTTCAAGCTTCGCAGACAGGAGTGCATCGCTCCTTGTGTAATCTAAGATGTTGAATTCTATAAGTTCGTTTACAATCTCCTTCTTCACTTTTAAAAAACCATAAACTATCTCATGCAGATTAATTGAAGTAGTTGCAATCTCATGCTCTTCTATTTTTTCCAGAATCTCCTCTCCCAGTGCTGACTTCTTATCGAAGACCTCAATCAAGACGTCTGTATCTAAGACAATCATTGAAATCTCTCTTCTCATCCCTTTTCCTGTATATTTCCTCGAGAATTGCCTTTTTTTCCTCACCGCTTAGCTCAATGTTTTCTCTAATCTTTTTAAGCACTTCGATTCCTCTCCCCCATCCAACCAATCTTTCAATCAAATCACTGAGCGACGCCTCCCCCTTCAGCATGCGAAGTCTCTCATATACCTCATCCCTTATCGTTATTGTTTTGGTCATGTTTAAGTTTAACTTTAATATAATATAAAAATAATCTCCGCCAAAAATCTATTCCTCCTCGATTGGAACATAGACGATCTTACCGCATTCTAACCGGTAAGTTGTACCTAACCGCTCGCCAATCCCTTCCGCCGCTTTCCCTGTAAAATCCTTTATCTCTACGATCTCATCTAACCGTGTAATAATCTTCATATCCTCCTCGCCCGGATTCACAACCATCGTAAAATCGGTCTCCGGTCTCAGGATATCGATCAGACCAGGCGTCGCAACTACTAAAGTAACCAGCAGTGCAACGACCATCACTATAGCAGCATCAAAGAGATTTGCTACACCTGCTAATATATTGGAATCCTCTTGATCGGTTAAGAACCTACGTCTTCGTCTCATAATGTACCTCTACCTCCTGTTCCTGCTCCTATTCCCGTATCATCTTTCTCGACCGTTTTGTCAAATAAAAGTACCGTTATATATTCTATATCGCTTATATCCTGGAAGTACCATCTGCGCCGTATAGTCGTAATTGCATAAGCCATCAAGCCGATCAGTAATCCGAGGACTGTTGTGCTGAACGCGATGATCAGGCTCCTGGCGAGCAACTCGAAATTGCCTTCCATAAGTCCGACAAGACCGGGACCCAGTGGGATCAATGTACCCATCAACCCTAACATCGGTGCTATTTGTGCGACTATCTTCGTTGGCTCAAGCTTCTTTAACGCACGCAGTTCATAATCCTGCAATAATTTTTCGACTTGACTCTCACGGTACCGATACTGCGGTTCTCCGCGGATGCCAACAGCAAGAGATAAATCGTTGGCATAGCTGGCAACCAGCGGATTGGAGCATGAATTCTTAAGTATTGCAACCGACTCATCGATCTTCTCTGCTTTTAACAGTCGCCTGGCGTCCAATATTCTTGCCTCTGTCTTCTTAATATCACGATTCCTCAATGAATACTCTGAGATGAACTCGCCTGCTTTTATCAGCACCCATCCGAGCAGGATCAGCAGAGCTATTATTACGGGATATAAAAGTGCGGTTGAGAGAAGATGCAATATCGATTGTAGTAGTTCTAAGCCTGCCATCTGAAGTATCTCCCTTTAACGTATCCTAATAGAAGAAACGTACTAAAAAACATTATCGCTATCAGAAGATGATCTGCCGGTATCATCCCCATTATCTCCGCAGAATGTGGAATATCCATATCCAGGCCGATGGCAAAATAAGTTGGCAGTATCAACACGACTGCGGATAGCCCCAAACCAGTAGCAATCATTAGATTTCCTAAGACTAATGGTGATTGCGATGGCGAGGACGAGGACGAACCTTCCGCTTTCTTCACTACGTAATAATAAGTAGCGACACCGATAGCAAAAAAAACTATGCCCGCTAATAAGCCTACCAGGATGGCATTTAATTCCCATGCTCCAGCTTCTGCTTCTGGTATCAGTCCTGTTGCCAGCATAATAGTAATAACCAGCAGTGGGCATGGAGCGATCAGTGGCAGGAAAGATTTTTTAGAGACGTCATCACCTTTTTGCCAGCTTTTGACTGTATAAATACCTGCGGCAAGCATAATTATTGCTATTATAGCATAAAAACCCGGAAATGTCTCTACAAGATTGAAGATTACCGGTAAATTTATACCGCCCGCAGAGATACAGCCGATTACTGCGACGAGTAAAGAAAAAGAGGAGATAGTAGCTAAAAACTCACGCTTATTCAGACTCGCAAGACCGCTTCCTGCTCCTATCTTCATGCTGAAAAAAGCTACTGCTACCACTCCTGCCAGCCATAGCATCAGATCATTTCCCCCTGCAATACTCTCTTCCATTGCCGATCCTATTTTATCGCCTCTTCTTCACTATAGCCATATAGCCGATGCCTACGAGCCCCATCAGTAAAATGGTTATTAAGATAGCGGTAACTGGCAGGTCCATGACTATATCTCTCCACGCTGGAGTAACCGGTGTGACAACCTCAATAACTTCGCCAACTACTGGTTCTGCAGCCTCTGCTGCCGGGTCTTCCGCTACAGCAGGTTCTGGTGCAGGCTCAGGTGCGGGCGCCGGTTCAACCGCGGGTTCAAGTCCGGCAATGCCTATGCCTCTACCTCCTCCGCGAGGGCGTGGTTGTGGCACAGGTTCAGCAGGTTCTTCTGGCGGTAGTGAAATAAGCTCTACTCTATCTCCCAAAGTAGCTATTCTTTGATCATTGAACCTTATTATCGTACCACGATCAAGATTCAGCTTTCCCTCTCTTACCATTTCAGCTATAAACTGGTCGAATCGATCATTAGCGCAGTGAGCTGCACAGCAGCATGGGCCATACTTCGCAACCGATTCGATGTATCGCTCTGTTAATTCCTGAATTGTAGCAGGATCCGCATCCCACCAGCCTCTTTCCACGGTCTCAAGCATTCGAGCCATCACTGACTGTTGTGCCCATGGATTGTTCGCATCAAAGAATTTATCTAACCCAAGATCGTGTTTGTCCTGAATTAAGGTAGCAAATAATTCGTTCCACATATCGTCTGTGACAAGATGAGGTGTGGTAACCTGGAAGCCCCATAGGTTGGTGATAGCCTTTGCCATCTCTCTGGCTCCGCTGTAACCATGCTCCATCTGCCCTTCTATCCATCTCGGATTATAATATCTGGCACGTAGCTCTCTCCTGATGAATTCACTTAGAGAGACGATCTCGGCTTTGTGTGGATTGCGTAAATCACTTATCATCAACTCTGGCGGCGTCCCATCAAGATGTTCAATTACCATACTAAGACCGCCAAGCCATTCAAATGGACCATCGGTATTCAAGACACCGAAATAATTAGATGAGCGGCTAAGCATGGCAACATCAGTACCGCTCAGAGCCCTCTCAAAGATGGCGCGGTGGTTCTCGCCCCAAAGCTCGCGAGAATGTATATGACCCATGCGACTGAGATACAGGTCTATCAAACTACTTTTGTCATCCCATGTGCCACTTGCCTTGATCGCATCATCGAGGTTTGGACCGATAGCACCTGGTGGCGGTCCAAAGATGCGTGCTGACGCTAAGATATCTGCCTCTTCTTCAGGCATCCCATCGGCAATAAGTTCAGCTTTCAAGGTAAGATAATTGCGGCGTACATGGTTTATTTGTCCGCCTTCTACTTCTTCATGCTCAATAACAAGCCGTACCGCTGCATCAATGACTTCAATACGGCATGAAAAGACATCGCGGTAGAGCCCCGAGATGATGACTGTAACATCGATTCTGGGGCGCCCAAGCTCATCATCCGGGATGAGTCGCAATCCCCTATCTACTCTCCGATCTATCCGTACTCGATCTCTTGTGTCCCATATCGGTTCAACTCCGAGCGCATACAGTATCTGTGCCTCTGCCACGCCTCTGTGACGCATCGTCTCGACCACCCACAAGATACTCGCAATCCTGTCTGGATAGACTCCATGTCTCTCGTAATAATCAGCTAAGAACGCTTGCATAGTATCTCTCCCAACTTCCCATGAAGATCTCAGAGGAACTGTCCTTGGGTCAAAGGAATAAAGGTTGCGTCCTGTCGGAAGACTGTCAGGAGAGCGAATGGGATCACCACCCATGCTTGGCGGGATAAATCTACCTGAGAGTGCATCGAGTATTGCTTCAAGTTCTCGACTATCAAGGAAGTTCTGAAGATGTCTCCTACCCTCATCCAGGTATTTCGTGAGACTTACTGAAGAATTATTTAATATCTCTTGTTGTGCATCTTCGGAAGATGTCTGGTTGATTACTAACCGCAATAATTCTTTAGCCCTATCGCGTGCTTCCTCTTCTATCTCGCACTCGTGTTCTCCGGTTATTCTACCTACACGAATGATCTCCTCAACAAATCCCAGACCGAGTATTTTCATCACTGTCTCAGTCAGAAGCTCTTTCTCAGGAATATCACCCAGCACGTGCAAGCCAAGTGGTATTATCTCTGCCTCAATACAGTGAATGTGCTGGTGGATCTGGTTTATAAGTGCTGTATCATGTGTAATTCCCTCGAATCCAGGATGTCCCATATCCAGGTCAAAGCTCATGTTAATAGCTTTCTCAATTACTTTGGCTCGTTGCGCATCTCTCAGTGGACCTTCCTCAAAATGCAGATAATCATGTATCATATCATGAAGCATCCTCAAATCACCATGCAGACCCGCTGCTACCAAGACTGGCGTCATGTGGCTGATAATTACAGCGTCACCACGCCGCTTTGCCTGTGTTGCCTCACCGACATTATCGATGATATAAGGATAGACTATGGGAATCTCTCCGCTCATCAGATAAGGCCAGCAATCTGTTGCCAACCCACGTTCTTTACCAGGCAGCCATTCCTGTGTCCCATGCGTTCCAAAATGAATTATTGCATCAATGCCTTGTTCTTGTTGCTGTAGCCAGAGATAAAACGCAATATACTGATGATGCGGAGGCATACTCAGATTATGGAAGACGATGGTTTCGCAGACACTTCCGCCGCCTCGTGTTGGTTGTGGCATGATTAGAATATTGCCGCTTCGGATCATCGGAATTACAAAGTATTCTCTGCCTCCGCGTTCAACGACCATCACCTCACCAGGAACAGGTCCCCACATATCGATCACTTCTTGCTGGCGATGTTCTGGTATCATCTCTTCAAACCATCGCTGGTAATCAGCAACAGGGATGAGAACGATCTCTTCACTGTGATTATTTACCATTGCCTCTAATATTGGCTGGGCATGCTGACCAACATTGATACCATGAGCCTGCATGGCTGCCAAAATCTCGGTCTCGGTCATCCTATCGAGATTGTATCCTGCATCATATAGTGCGATCAAGAGCCGCTCTAAACTGCGGGGGACATTGAGTCCGCTGGCACCGATGTCATGTCTTCCTGGTGGATGGTTGTAGTATATGATTGCAATATTTTTCTCACTATTCTCCATTCTACCTAAGTTTGCATGATTTATTGTTCTGTTTACAAGTCTTTCAATTTGCAAAGGTAATGGTACATGTATCCGCCCTCCAAATTTATCTTCATCCTGTCCAGCTACTACAGTGCATGCAAACACTCCTTTTATTTCTCTAGGAACTATCCTCCACATTTGACCAAGAGGAATTCCTCTGGTACAATTTTTCCATTCACAAGGAGTCATTCCTGTCACAGTTGCACCAAGAATTGGAACTCCCATCTCAATAAATTGATCTCTTCTTACTGGATAGGGTACGCCAGCGATATGAGTTTGAAGAGTGATAGCTGCATCAATTAAAAGCGTATCATTGTAGTAAAATAACGGTAAATCTGGTTCAATTGGTCTAATATTATCAGGATATACTAAAATCACATTAGCACCAGAAGCTTCAATTTGTCGAATGAGTGCATTTGAAAGTGCAAGATCTCCAGCTGCAATTTGAAATCTAGACCCAAGAATTCCAATGGTTGGTTTTGTAGGGTCAAATGGGTTATTTGTACGATTTATAGCCCATGCAATATAATCTGCAGTATTGCAGAAAAAGAATCCATGTGCATCTGGGTGATAAAT
>JACGMN010000034.1 GCA_014061035.1 Candidatus Methanophagales archaeon
AACATCGATTGCACGTTTTATCAGTTGTCCTATCTCGTCAAGCTCCTTCTTCACCGGTCCTTTCTTGTCCGGTACTTCAAGGATAATAGGTGTGACACCTTTTTTCTTATTCTTTATCTCGCGTATCTTTTCTTGTGTCCGCATCATGGATGCGAATCGCTCGTTTATAATAATAAGAACAACATCTTCTTTTGCTATTTTATCTAACACACGCGCAACATCTATATCTATATCTTCTCTATCCTCTACGCCGTATTCGTATTCATACACCTCTTTTACACCTGCAAGTCTGAAGCCTACAGCCATATCAGAGTCCCCAATTACCGCAATCGAAGCTGCAACCGCAATCATCTTTCTACGAACAGTCTCTTCTCTATCTCCTCTCGTAAGCTGGAAGATAATCGCGCCATTCGCTGTTCAAACATATTATTCACGACCACCGTCCCATCTTTTCGCCTTATAATAACTCCTCCTACAGACTTTATCCGCTCATCAGATAGTGATAACCGTACATTCACGCCACTATCACGGCTTATTTCATCTTCTAATTCTGTTAGCATTTCGTGATCTACGGAAGAGGATGCAGCATCGTCCTCGCTGAGTATTACTTCCAGTTCCTGTTCCTGCCCCGGTCCCTGCTCCATTGTATCAATATCACCCGCTATACTAATTGCACTCTTCTTGATCAAGCCAGCTAAGATGCTCGGATATGAGTAATCCATGAAGCCGTCAGTTTTAACAGCCGTTATTTGCTCTAATGCAAGATGCAAGACTTTTTTTGCTGCCTCTTCTTTTGTCTTCCACCTGGACTTCCTTGCATCGCGATTCGCGGCTCTAGTAATCCGTTCCTTATCCGCAACGCCTTTCCGTTCCTCAAGCTCAATAAATCGCCTCTTTTGAAGTTCTATCTCTTTCACCGCATCTCTATACTTCTTATTTCCGTTCTCCCTTGCTTCGCTGATTAATCGCTCGCTCTCTTCGCTTGCTTCTTTTATTATCTTCTCTATCATCTCTTTCGTGCCCATTTCACTTCCTTCATCACTTCACGTCTAAAATCTTCTCTAAGACTACGTGTACTGCAGAGTTCAGATTCGATTCAGCTAATCTTTTTAGCTCAGCCACTTCTGCATTGGACGCTTTCAGTATCGCTTCAGCTTCCTTCTTACCGTCCCGTGCATACTTATCTGAAATTTCAGCGGCTAATATCTTATTCTCTTTATCTGCCTCCGCCCTTAGCTTCTTTATTTCTTCTTCCGCATCGCTCAGGATTTTCGCAACGCTCATTTTAGCATCCTCGAGCAGCTTCTCGGCTTCCTTTTCCGCATCGATTATTCTTTTAAGTGTTTCTACTGTCATTGTATCAATCTATATATATATTTCCGTACCTATTTAATACGTCTGAATAAATCCGATAACTCCTTCACGATCTCCTCTGCGATTATTCTTTTCAACCCTTTCACATACTTAAGCTCATCCATGCCTTTTCTCAATATATAGACCGCGTTTTCTTCTGTTCCTATCCCACTTTTACCAATGTCATTTGCGATCACCATCTCGAGGTCATATTCTTCCATCTTCGCTTTCGCCCTCCGTATCAGTTCATCTTTTGAAATGTTCGTTTCTGCTTTGAAACCAACGATAACAAGCTCAGGGAATTCGTCCCTCGCTTCTTTTATCAGCTTCTGAGTGGGTGTGAGATGCAGATGCAAATCCCTGCCAGTTGAAATCTTTGCGGCTGATCGGTCGATCGTGAAATCTGCTATCGCGGCTGAGGAAATAAGCGCATCGTATCCGTCTCCGTATCGAAGCTCATTCATGCACGTATCGATCATTTCGCGCGCTGTCTCTACCCGCAGCTCCTTTATTCCCATCATATTCAGCTCTTTGCTGTGCACGAGCGTGACTACGGCACCTTGTTTATATGCCTCCTTCGCTATTTCAATCCCTGTTCTGCCTGAGCTTCTGCTGGTTAAAATCCGTATCGGGTCAATTTGCTCCGCTGTAGGACCGCCGGTTACGAGGATGCGTTTACCCGCGAGTTCTTTGGGTGAGAGTAGATGCTCAGCTGTGAGAATTATCTCTGAGATCGAGGCGATCTTCGCCAGTCCTTCCTGGAACTTAGGTCCTATAACGGTAACACCAAGCCGTCTTAACTTCTCAAGGTTCTCTATCAGAACCGGATTATTATAGATGGACTCGTGCATTGCGGGCACGATTATGATAGGGATGCCAGAACCGAACGCAGTAGCTGCAAATATCGTTACCGGTGTGTCTGATATGCCAGTAGCGATCTTGTTGATGGTGTTTGCCGTACACGGCGCGATGATAAAAAGGTCTGCCGTGCCTTCCATCCCTAAAAACTCCACGTGCTTGATATCTCCCATTAATTTCGTTATCACTTCGTGCCCGGTAGCATAATGGAGAGTATAAGGATGAATTATCTCCGTCGCCGCATTGCTCATCACACTATATACTTCTGCATCATGTCGTATCAATTCGCGTACGAGTTCAAACGCCCTTACTGCTGCAACAGAGCCCGTGACGCCCAGAACTATCTTTGTATCCTGTAACGAATGACTTTTTGTACCTTTAATCCGCAAGATTGGATGCAGTCCTCTCTCTCTTTCTCTCTCTGCCATTTTAAAATGTGGTAAATAATACTACATACCCTATAATAAATCCAAGTATCGCACCAGAATTGAGAAACGGCAGACCTGCATGCGGTCTCCCCGTACCTACGAAACAGCTCAAGACCCCATATCCTGCCATCGTCCCTATGATCGCACCCAATGTCGAAGCCGTGAGTTCATAACTTACGAATGAAGAGACTACCAGTACAGAAGGTATAATCGCATCACCGAGCCCCATAAAAAAACCGTCTTCCATCATGCTTTTATCTCCGTCACGATTATCCTTATTATGATTATGGTCAATCAAAGAAAAATTCCGTGTTCGCGGCAGGACAAAGAGAATCGGCACGCGCAGATCAATTACAGATTCTGCTAATGAGACCATGTGCTTCGTCTTGTAAACCGCAATAGCATCATATACTGCTAATAGTACCATGAAGAGCAGAACCGGGAGTATGCTGAGTGAAACGCCGAATATCGCAGCCGCACCACCACCTATCATTAATCCAGTCGCATTGAGGACATACCATTCCGGATATTTGAAGAGTAGAACTGCAAGTGCAAGCGCGACGATCTCCGGAATAAAGGGATAGGGAATGAGGACAGCCATCACGTAATAAATTGTTATCGTCACCGCGGCGAGCATAACGAAATAGACAATTCGGTCTCCTCCAAATCGAATCAGAATGAGGATGAACGCAGTGAGAGAGACGATGATACCGAGAAAGAGGAGTGGATTCCATAATGACTCTGGATCCTGAAACGCTGCCACATCCGCAAGAAGAAAGTGTGGCGCAAGCTGTAGTGCAATAATCTGAGTAAGCAGTATAAAACTACCCATTCCGATGACGAGTGCTATACTCGCTCTCTTTTCTTCTTCGTCTTCTCCTTCTTCTCTATCCATTCTTTTGATTGACCAGTTATATCAGCTATCAATAATTCATAAGGCAATAAGAAAGAATAATTTTTATAATCGGACGCAGATGAGCGCAGATAAAGGAATAGGAATCAGAACCAGCATCTGGCTGAAAGAGATAATCTTAGAGAATTTCATGTCATACGAATATGCGCGAATACCGTTAAAACAAGGGCTCAATCTTATCTCCGGGCCAAATGGGGCAGGGAAATCGTCCATCCTATTGGCAATCTCCGTAGCATTAGGTCAAATATATACAGAACGTGGCAGAAGACTGAGAGATTTGATACGGCGTGGTAAAGAGATAGCGAGGATTACGCTGGTCTTTGACAATAAAGTCTTGAAGAATGGGCGAAGACCGATCAGGTTTTCTGATGCAGATACATTCACCCTCTCGCGGTATCTGAAGAATGACGGGCATTACTGGTGGGAAGCAGATTACCGGCAGATAAGCTACGAAGAGGTGACACAGCTCTTTAAAGGTCTTGGGCTTGATCCTAATAATATGCTGACCATCATGCATCAGTACACGATTGAACAATTCAGCATGATGTCGCCGCAGGAGAAGTTAAAGCTCTTAGAAGCTGCTGTTGGATTTAATTCTTATCGCGAGAAGGTAATAGATGCACAGCACCGACTTGAATCGATCTCCAGCGAAGATGAGTCTCTCACTGAATTGCTTGGCAGAACGAAGGATAGCCTGGGTTACTGGAAAGAGATGCATGAGAAGTATCTGCAGCGAAAGGAACTGCAGGTGCGGCGAGATTGGTTAAAACGCGAGGCGATATGGGCTCGGCTAATCCGGCAGGAGCGGACGCTGCAATCGCTCGAAGAAGAGCGCCGTGTGAAGGAATATGCTCTTGAATCGAACCTGGTTGAGCTGAAGAATACGCGCGAAGAGATAAGAAAAGGGCGTGAAAAGCTCGATGCTGTGATAAGCAGAGTGCAAACCAGACTTAATAGTAGTAGCAGTAGTAGTAACAGTAGTAGTAGTAGTGGCGCCTTTGAACAAAGCTTAGAGTCATGTATTGACGATTATATCGCGTATCGCGTAAAGGAAGAGGTTCTGCAGTTCAAGAAAGACCTGCTTAACGCGGATATAAAAGCGATTGAGACGGAGATAGAGCGAGCGGGTCAGAAGTTAACAGAACTGCAATCTCCGAGCCTGAAGCGAAGAGCAGGTGAGAGAATAGAGAGCGAGAGGAGACAGAGCGAGATCGAGAATGATATAGGTTTAATAAGTGCAAAGATCGCAGCATTAGGCGAGATACCTGAAGAGACAGAAGAGATATATTCCAGATATTCAAAGTTGTTTGCGGAGTTGAAAGAGAAATCAAAGATAGTAGCGGAGAATAAACGAGACGGGTTGAAAGAACTTGATGCACGTAAAAAAATCTGGCAGAATGTGATGACCGACCTTTTGAATTCTGTTAACAGTGCTTTCCAGAAATTTCTGGCTGGTATGGGTGCTACGGGATTAGCACGGCTGGTTAATGTAGACGGTAAAGAAGATGGGGGCGGCGATGGGAGTAGCGATATAGAGAACGCGGGTTTGGAGCTGCATGTCGGGTTCAGAGGTTCTCAACCTGTTCTGTTCGATAACTATACGCAGAGTGGAGGAGAACGGACCGCGTCGGTAATGGCGTTCCTGCTATCGATTCAACAGATGCTGAAGTCCCCTTTCCGTGCGGTAGACGAGTTCGATCTGCACATGGACCCGAGGAATCGCGAAGAGATTTATAAGATGATGATCGCGACGATGAAGGAATCAGAATGTTTGCTGATTACGCCGGGTCAGATAACTGTAACCGACCCAGATGTTCATGTAATCGTGGTGCAGAAGGCTTACGGGCGATCGAATGTGCGTACTTAACGATTCGGGGTTCTGGGTTCACAGTTCCAATTAAAGTCTTCCTGCAGCTTCAAACCGTTCCTTCAGGAATTCAAGATCGAGAGAAGCAAGAAGCCAGCCCGCACGCGGTCCCGATGGCTTTTTCAGCAATGCGATATAGATCGCTTTGAAGACCTCCTTCACGTCCATACCGGTAGTAGATGCAATCGTATATATTTTATTATGCCACTCATCAGCACTAGCACTAATACCGTCCTGTAATTCCTGTGCCATCAGCCTCAACGCATCTTTTTGCGGCCCTGACAAGTTTCTTAGTTCCTCTACCGGTAACTCGTATTGCAAATCAAACTTAACGCTCTCTGGAGCATAGGTTCGCAACCAGTTCTCAACATATCGCGCTTTTTTCTCTATCTCTTTCAGTTCCTCTCCTTCTTCTTCGCACTCTTCACTAGCACTATCACTAACGCTGAGCACATATCCGCTTCTTTCAATAACGTCGCGAAGCCTCGAAGAATCACCGCGTGCAATTTGCACGATCGTTACAAGATGGCGAAATGTGATCTCTCTTGCAATACCTCTTCCTATACCACCGATTTCTCGTTCATACTCATCTATCAGGTTAAGTAACGGCAATGTAGGATTAAATTCGATATGCTTCTCTGGTCTCACTCGCAAGATGAGATGCTTCAGAACTTCAGGTGGAACTGCCTTTAGTATCTTATGAACAGGGATATTCGTGCCGCGGGATGACGACATAGCGGCAACTTTCGCCTTCTCGCCGTTCAGTTCCTGCTTCAGAAGAATATGTTCAAATGGAATAGGATATGGTACTTCATAATTGTATATCTCTGACGATATCCGCCTACCGGTCTCAAACGATCCGCCGGGCGCTGCATGATCCTTGCCAAACGGTTCAACCGTGATGCCTAATATCTTCCACCGCGCTGCCCAATCCACACGCCACGCCAATTTACCGCCGCCTCGAAACGAAGCTATACCCTTATTCCCGCATTCACACTCGTAATACGCCTCTTCTTCCCCTATCACATAGTCTTTTACTACTGCAGCAGTGATCCTACCGCACGCGTCACAAAGTGGATTGAATGGCGACCAATCTTCTGAGAGTCTCCTGCCAGTGACAGTCTCTATTATCCTCGATAATTCTTCCTTCCTCGATAGCGCTACCTTTATCGCGTCCACGTACTGCCCAGATTTGTAAAGCTCGTCTGCCCGGAGAATCTCCAATTGTATGCCCAAATCGTCCAGAGAATCGAAAAATGGTAGTAAAAAGCTGTCGGCATAGGATAAAAACCGTCCTTCGGGATCAGGGTCTGGTATCTCTGATAGTGGCTTGCCTACATGGTTCTCGTATTCCGGAGGAAGAAAAGAGTATCGCCTCCTGAGCGGGTCAAACGTGTCTGCAATATAAATGAGCTTCGCATCGGCTTCTACCCCCTCATCCGCACCAACGCCGATAATAGCGGAAGTTACTGCATCTGCAATTATTATCTCTCGCAGGTTTCCGAGATGAATAGCTCCAGATGGCGTAATCCCGGTAGCAACAACGTGCTCAGTCTTCTCTTTCCGCTTCGCTACTATCTCCTGTGCAATCGCTATAGACCAATGCATTTTCGTCGACAATTCAATTTATCCTATTATCTATTAATACTTGGATTAATACTTGGGTTCAGGGTTCACGGTTCACGGTTCAGGCTTGTTCGCCTTTAGCCTTTAGCCTTTAGCCCTTAGCCCTTAGCCCTTAGCCTTTCCGGTTGTTCGCCTTGCGCTCTTCATATTTCTTGAGATTATTTCTTGAGATATATCTTTAAACCGTTCAATTTTCATCTGTTTAACCGTGAACCCTGAACCTTGAACCCTGAACTTTCTTGTTATTTGACCATCCTAACCCAACTGACGCCTGTTTCATCCTCGGTCACATGAAAGACATACTCCATATAATCTTGCATCTCCTCAATGTGTGAGATCAGAAATATCTGGCGGAACTTATTAGAAAGCCTATTCAACATTTGCATAATGTTCCGTCTTCGAAGATCATCCTGAGAGCCGAAGATCTCATCGAGAATAATAAAATTCGTCTCTATTGCACTTCGGTCTGTAACCACTGCGGAGATTGCCAACCTGAGACAGAGATTTGCTAAATCCTCCTCACCACCTGAAAAACGGTTCAGTTCAAAGGCGGTTCCGCCGTCATAGATGAAAAGGTCGTAATTCTCGTCCAGCTCCATCGCACTGTACTTACCATCTGTTAATCTTCTCAGCATATCTGACGCGTAATCAGAGAGTATCGGTCGAATCCTGCCGACCATATAGGCTTTGAAGTCGGTAATGAGCTTTTCCAGGACGCTCAGATATAGTATCGCGGTCTCTTCTTTCTCTTTCTCTTCCAGTAACCGCTTCTGCTCCTCTATATCTGATAAAACATGCTCTACGTCTCTGCGTATATTCTCGAACTCGTTCCGCTTCGCCAAAAGCTTTAACTTCGACTCTGTCAATTCCTCTCGTTTACGGTCATAGCTCGCCTTTTTCTCATCATAGTCTTGTTTATCAAATGCCAGATCATCTATCTGTCGCTGCAGGTCTCTCACAGCCTCTGACGTTCTTTCTTCCAGTTCACACACCGTTTGCAGGTTATTCTTTACAGCGTCTATCCTTCCTACCGCGGTTCTTAACCCAAGTATCTCTCTATAAACTGTTTCGAGATTCTTCAATTCAGTAATAACGTCGTTATAAGCAGTAGCGTCAAATTCCATATCTATGACCGACGTCAGAGCGGTCTTTACCTCTTTCAATTCTCTCTGCCAGTGTGCTAACTCCCGCTCTTCGTGTATAATGCGAGTGTCCAGCGCACGCATCGCCATTACCTGCTTATCCACCTCCTTCGCCCGTTGCAGCAGTAATTCTGCATCGCGCTCCTGAGAAGCAAGTTCCTCCTTTTTACGTTTGTACGCAGTGAAGACCGACTGGTGATTCCGCTTCATGGCTTGGAGTCCCTCTTCGAGCTTCGTCAGCAACCACTCGTAATCTGTACCTATTTGTCGTTCGCATAGCGGGCATTCGCCTTTAGGACCCAAATCCTTTATTCGCTTCTTTTTCGCAGTACTCTCCTCTATATCCTTCCTGATCTGAAGGAGTTGCGATTTAAGAGCGCCGAGTGAGGCATGTAACTGCTCCCTTTCTTTCTGCTTCGCCACTATCTCACTTTTTAGCGCTTCTGCCTTATCCTCTACGCCATCAAACAAATTTATCTTCTGCTGCTTCAGCGCGGTTAAGCTCTCTTCACGTCTCTGCAGCTCATGCAAAGTCTTCTTTTCTCGTTTCACCAGCTCCTGCTTCTGCTGATACTTCGCTCGCACCGTATCGAGCTGCTCCTTCTGCTCGCGGAACAGGAAATACCGTCTCTCTTCATCTGCAATTTCTTCCAGCCTCTTTTTGCTTACGAGCAAATCTGCAAGCTCTTTCTCTTTCTCTTCGCTTCGCTTCTTTGTATTCTCCAGTTCACTTCTTCGCTCGCTGAGCTTACTGCTCAACGCTACGTACAGCTCATACTTCTGCGTGGCGATCAAGGAATTTTTCTTTGCAACTTCTACTGTCTCTTCTTTTAGCCTGGTTGCGGCTTCGATCTCTTTTACAAGACGCAAAAGTTCTTCTTGCGCCTGCTCCAGTTCCTTCCGTCTATCGGTAAGCAGGTCTATCTTCTTCCTCCCTTCTCTATCGTAAGCCGCTACTTTTATCCCTTCTATCCGCTTCTCTTTACCACGCTTATCCTCGCGTATCGCCTGTATACTCTTTTCTATCCGTTCTATACCGAGCATCCGGAGCACAAGCTTCTTTCGTTCTGCTGCCCTCAGATTAGAGAACGCATTCAGCTCTTTCTGCCGTGTGAAGACCGAGGTGAAGAAAGAGGGGTAATCCATCCCGATGTTTTTCGTTATCACCGCAGTAACTTCGTCCGCATTCTCCGTTATGAGCTTGCCATTGATCATGAGACTCGCTTTCGAGACCAAATTCTTACCGATCATCTCGCGCATCACCCTGTATTCGTCATTCTCAAGCTCGAATTCTAAGGATACACTGCACGACTCCTGATGCGATGCACCGCCTCGTTTTATAAATTTTTTCGTTGTCCTTGCCGCATGATGACCGAACAAAACCCAGCCAATTGCCTCTATCAGTGTCGTCTTACCAACGCCGTTCAACCCGATAATGCCTGTAACACCATCCGGGAATTCAATAGACGCGTTCTTATACTTCCGATAATTCCGCAACCTGAGCGTTTTTAAAAGCATTAATCCGCTAACTATATAATAATATATATTACTGACTGCAGAGTATATTACTGCAGAGTCATAAATAGCATTATGGAAATACAATTGTCTTCTTTATACGGGCAGGATTTGTATACAGATAGGGGCATATACGTCGGCAAGATCGAGGATGTAAGTGTTGACATAAGGGAGAAGCGAATATCTGGTCTCGCAGTGAAGAATGTGAATCCAAACGCTTTCACCATGGGCAAGGGAAAAGGAGTGATCATACCTTATAGGTGGGTAACGGCAATTGGAGATATAGTAATCATAAAGCACGTGAGGCAAAGAGTGAGAGATCGAGAGAACGAGGGAGAGCAGGAAGTAGAAAGGGGGCGGTGAGGTGCGATTTCAAGGGTTCCGAGGTTCACGGTTCAGGGTTAGATATATAAAAATCCGTAGTAACTATTCAGCCACAGAGCACACCGAGATCACAGAGAGATTCTTTTGAACCTCGATTCAATAAATACGGATAGAAGATACTGGGCCCGAAGGGATTCGAACCCTTGACCGCCCGGTTATGAGCCGGGCGCTCTAACCGTGCTAAGCTACGGGCCCATATATTTAGAGTATAATTTTTAGAGTATAATTAATTCAGTTCCATATATTTTTATCTTCTTTCTCTTTCTTTCTTTGCTATATGAGGCAAATCGCAATCTATGGGAAAGGAGGCATAGGAAAATCTACGATAGCATCGAATCTGGCTGCGGCATACGCGGATTTGGGTCTGAAGGTAATGATGATCGGATGCGATCCAAAAGCAGACTGCACACGCAATCTCCGGGGCGAGACCGAGATTGATACGATATTGGAAGTGATGAGGGTAAAAGAGGTAAAGAAGTTAGAAGTGAGCGATCTGGTGGAGGGCAGATCTATAGCGGTAGAAGAAGTGGTACATGAAGGTTATAAAGGCGTTTTATGCATTGAATGTGGCGGTCCTGAACCCGGCGTAGGGTGTGCAGGACGCGGCGTTATTATAGCAACCGATCTGCTCAAGAAGCTTGGTGTCTATGAGAAATACGATTTAGATATAGTAATCTACGATATATTAGGAGACGTTGTCTGCGGCGGGTTCGCGATGCCACTGCGGGAGAGCCTTGCCGGCGAGGTCTACATTGTTACATCGTCAGATTTCATGTCGATCTACGCGGCGAACAATATCTGTAAAGGAATAGAGAGATATGCTGCAAGGGGCGGTTCGCTTTTAGGCGGGATCATATACAATGTAAGAGGGTCAATGGACTATAACTATATCGAGCCGGTAAAACGATTTTCCGCACTTATTGGCTCTTCGCTGATTGGAGAGATACCAAATAGTAGCACAATAATCAAGAGTGAAATAGTAGGAAAGACGGTCTTAGAATATGACCCTGACTCAGAGATAAGCGATCTTTTCAAGTGGCTTGCAGAGACAATCTATAATAATACTAATACTAATAATATTAATACTAATAATGCTAATACTTCTAATAAAGCGAAAGTGCCACATGCATTGAGAAAGGAAGATTTAAAAGAGATTGCTGAAGAGATAAGGAGATATGCAGAAGCTGGAGCTGGAGCTGGAGCTTTGGCAGGAGGAGCAGAAAGTTAAGGGATGGTTAAACCACGAGCTGTGTTATCTGGGCTAAAGATCTGTGAACATGGCGGAGAACGTGAACGTGCCGGGTGTAGAGAGAGAAATACTGCGGATGAGCCTGGGCTTGAGCTAATAGACTTCAGTGTGAATCTTAACCCTTATGGGCCACCTGGCTTTGTCTTCGCTGCTATCAAGGAAGCAATAGAAGAGATAGGTCTATATCCAGATACTGAATGCCGCTTATTACGCGAGAAGATAGCCAGGAAATTTAACCGTGAAATGGATAATATATTGGTTGGTGCGGGCGTATCTGAGCTCATTCAGCTTATAGCACTCGCTTTTGTAAAGCAGAGGGTGCTCATACCGGAGTATACGTACGGCGAGTATGAGGTCGCGGCAAGGATGATGGGTGCGGAGATTAAGCATATTGCAATGCCTCTTCCTGCTCTGCGGATTTATCCGGAATTGATCCTGGACGCGATGAAGCCAGATGACGTCATCTTCCTCTGCAATCCGAACAATCCAACCGGGCAGTATCTTGTTAAAAAAGAGATAGAGCAGGTACTGGAAGAGGCTGAGCGAGTTGATGCGCTGGTAGTGATAGATGAAGCATACGTAGATTTTGTGCAGAATGCATTTCCGACGCATAGGTTAGTTACTCCTAATCTGGTCATTCTGCGTTCTTTAACAAAGTCATTTACTATACCTGGTGTAAGAATAGGCTATGCGATCTCATCAGAGGCTATTATAACGGAGATGGAGAAAGTAAAGGTGCCATGGAGTGTAAGCGCCTGTGCAGAGAAGGTAGGTATGGCAGTGATAGATAAAGAGGGTGATGAGTTTTTAGTAGATACGATGGAGCGAATAGAAAGGAGTAAGGGAAAGATAGAGCGTGCTATGGGCGTGGACGTACAGATACAGACAGATGCGAATTTTTATATTCTTGATCTTGGAGACGGAGATGCACGGGAAGTAAAAAGAGTTTTGCTTACGGAGAATGGGATTCGGGTAAGGGACTGCACCTCCTTTGGCTTGCCTTCGCATATCAGATTCGCGGTGAGGACCGATGAAGAGAATGAACTGTTGATAAATCGTCTATCCGAAGATTTTTTGCGAAACATCAAAAATGATAGTCACAGAGATCGCAGAGGAGGCTGAGAAAAAAAAATGAAACTGGATAAATTGAGGTTGGGGGTCGAGAAAGAATAAATTTTATAATCGGACAATTTTATAATCGGACGCAGATGAACGCAGATAATCAGGATTTTAAATATACAGAATTGACGGAGGAGATTCTTAGAATCTTCTATCGAGGTTTCTGCGTAAATCTACGTAAATCTGCGTCCTAAATCAGGTAGAAGTTATACTTTAGAAGTTATACTTTAGTTATACTTTATATACAACAAGAAAAGATGCCGACAATAGCGGAGAAGATATTAGGTAAAAAAGCAGAGAAAGAGAAGGCGGCAGATCCTGGTGAGATCGTTGAGTGTGAGGTGGATTACGTCATGGTCAATGACATAACTGGCGTGCCTGCGTTTGACGTCTTGAAAGAGCACGGACTTGAGGACTGGATAAAACGCGAGAAGGTGGTAGTGATACCAGACCATTACGTCCCGAACAAGGATGTGGCTTCTGCGGAGCAGGCGAAGGCATTGCGGAATTATGTCAGGAGACACGGACTTGATCACTATTATGAGGTGGGGCGGGGAGGGGTATGCCATCAGGTAATGATAGAGGATGGATTTGCAGCGCCGGGAAGGTTGATCATAGGTGCAGATTCACATACTTGTACGTATGGCGCATTAGGGGCTTTCTCCACCGGAGTAGGCTCGACAGACGCAGCAGCAGCAATGGCTACCGGGCGGCTCTGGTTCCGGGTTCCGGAGACACAGAAGTTTGTCATTAACGGTACGCTGAAGCGATACGTGACGGGAAAGGATATCATTCTACATATCATCGGCGACATAGGCGTCTCAGGCTCACTTTACAGATCGCAGGAGTTTTACGGGACCGCGATAGAATATCTCTGCCTCTCTGATAGGATAACAATATCGAATATGGCGATAGAAGCTGGTGCAGATGCAGGGATCATTCCGGCAGACGGTAAAGTCTTTGAGTTCCTGAACGAGCAAATACGGGTACGAGGCAAGTATAAGGCAGTCTATGCCGATGGTAATGACGAGGACTACGAGGAAGTATTCGAGTACGATGCGGCGGAGATCGTCCCAACGGTCGCAAAACCTTTCACACCTGATAATATCACGCCCGCAAGCGAGCTGGACGTTCCAATTGATCAGGCGTACCTCGGTTCCTGTACCAATGGTAGAATCGAGGACTTGCGCGTTGCCGCGGAGATACTGGATGGTAGAACGGTCAATCCAGACGTTCGTATGATCGTAGTTCCGGCAAGTGATAAAGTCTTTCAACAGGCGATCGAAGAAGGATCGATCCAAACGTTCCTTAAAGCCGGTGCTTTTGTCTGTGGGGCTACCTGTGGCGCCTGTTTAGGCGGATATATGGGTCTTCTTGCAGCGGGCGAACGATGCGTAAGCACAACGAACCGGAACTTTATTGGTAGGATGGGGCATAAAGATTCAGAGGTTTATCTGGCGAGTCCTGCAGTAGTTGCAGCGTCAGCAGTTAAAGGGCAGATAATCGACCCGATGGAGTTGGAGTATTTATGATGATAATTGATGATAATCTTAAAAGTACGCGGGTGCGATCAGGAACATCATAATATTTATGACGCCGTGTGATATACTCACACCGTAGATCGACCCGGTCCTTTGTACTATTAACGAATAGATAAAGCCTACACTACCTGCAAAGATGACATAAAGGATGAGAAGGTCGTCGATGTGTAGGAATCCGAATAGAGCAGATATAATAATAATGCCCGTGAATCCCATCGTCCTCGTTGCGTGGTACTGCATCAGTCCCCGGAATGCTAATTCCTCGAGAAAGCCTGTGGAGACGATCAAAATGAGCGCAGGTACAAGCAAAACTCCAAAGCTGGGCTCGGGGATCAATATCCCGGGTCTTACTATGAGATAACAGAGTATGCCACCCGGTATCGCAAGAAGTATCGTTGCGAGTTCAAGCGGCAGATGGTTTAACTTTGGACGCGTGAGCCCAACATCCCGCAGCTCCAGACCTTGAATATAGATATACATAAATATCGCGATGTAGACCGGAACACTTACTATTGCAATCATGGTGATGATGCCGAAGTATCCAAGTGGCATGGTAAGGCTAAGGATCCTGATAAGAGGGGCAATGGTAAGCACCTGCAGTAATGCTGAGAACTGATAATCAGATATTGTGATAAGCGAAGAATGGATGAGTAATGCGAAAAGAATAATCGCATGGAATGCGATAGCTAAAGTAGGGGCATAGGCAATAAGCAGCTCTGCGCTCGCTATGAGAACCACATACGGTATGGCGATGAGAACGCGGCGGTGCTTGAAAGGATGAGATACTTCTGTACTTTCGCCGGTCTGCCACCATCTGTTAGATATTTTTGTGGACACTCTCATTGGAGTTAATTAATAACTTAATATAACAAAAAATAATATAGATTATGTGAGCATAGCGGCCATAGCGGCGGGGAAACTCCTGGACTCATTCCGAACCCAGAAGATAAGCCCGTCAGCGTTCTTTGCTGTACTGCGTTGCGCGAGCACTCGGGAACCAAAGATCGCTGCTATGCTCATGATCACGTAACTACTCAGATTGTCAGGTTTGGGGTTTGGGGTTCGGGGTTCAGGGTTCACGGTTCACGGTTGTTCGCCTTGCGCTATTCATATTTCTTGAGATTATTTCTTGAGACATATCTTTAACCCGTTTAATTTTCCCCTGTCTAACCGTGAACCGTGAACCGTGAACCCGGAACCCCTGCAAAAGGTTCACGGTTCACGGTTGTTCGCATTGCGCTCTTCATATTTCTTGTATAATACAAACACTAAATACTAAACAAATCCAAATGACCAAAATTACAAATCCCAAACACTATGATTTAATAAGTTGTATTTGTTTAGCTCAGTAAAAATTTCAAGCACCAAGCATCAAATTACAAATAAATTT
>JACGMN010000046.1 GCA_014061035.1 Candidatus Methanophagales archaeon
AGATAATCAGGATTTTAAACTTAATTTTGGCACTAAACCGGAAGTTAAATGTGAGGCATTTGATAATTTGAGGAAATAATTTTCTGCGTAAATCTGCGTAAATCTGCATAAATCTGCGTCTAAATAAGTAGAAGTTATACTTTATACACAACAAGAACATAACAGTCAGATGAAAAGGTTTGAAGTAAGAATAACGGACGCGAACGATGAAGAACTGAACCGTATAAGTGAAGATATGGGGCTTTCGCTAAGTCTGGCTGAGATGCAGCAGATAAAACGATATTTTACGGCGAAATGCAGAGAGCCAACAGACGTTGAGCTTCAGAGTATTGCACAGGCATGGTCGGAGCATTGTTGCTATAAGAGTTCGAAAAAAGTACTGGAAGAGTTTATTTTTGGTATAGAAGCAGAGCAGAATATATTTGTTATAAAAGAAGATGCGGGAGTGCTGGAATTTGATGAAGACCATGCGTATGTTCTCGCATTCGAGAGCCATAATCATCCTTCGGCAATAGAGCCTTATGGTGGCGCAGCGACCGGGATCGGAGGAGTTGTGCGGGATGTAGTCTGTATGGGTGCGCAGCCAGTTGCATTGATTGACCCGCTCTTCTTCGGTCCGCTCGATTACGAGTATGACAAACTTCCTGCAGGTGTGAAGCATCCGAGATTTCTGTTCAATGGCGTTATTGCCGGGATAAGCGACTACGGGAACCGGATAGGTATTCCGACTTGTGCGGGTATGGTCTATTTCGATTATGGTTATGTAGGAAACTGCATAGTGAATGTGGGCTGTGTAGGGATAATGAAAAAGACTGATTTGATACGAAGCATGGCGAAGCAGGGTGAAGTGCTTCTTTTAGTTGGCGGGAAGACCGGAAGAGATGGTATACACGGGGTTACTTTTGCATCGGTTGCACTGACCGGTGAGGAGGCGTCCAGAAGTGCAGTTCAGGTCGGCGATCCGATAACGAAGGAACCACTGATCCATGCGATACTCGAAGCGAGTGAGAAGAGATTGATAGCAGGGATGAAGGACCTTGGTGGCGGTGGTTTATCATGCGCAGTAAGTGAGATGTGCAATGCTGGAGGATGCGGTGCTGAAATCCGGTTAGAACAGGTGAAGTTGAAGGAAGAAAGTATGAGCGCGTGGGAGATCTGGGTCTCTGAATCACAGGAACGGTTCTTAATTGCTGCGAGACCGGAGAATGTGGACGAGTTACTGGCAGTATTTGATAGATGGGATGTAGATGCAGTGGTCATAGGCGAGGCACAAACTTTAAGGAAAAGTTTGATTAAAAACGGTTCTGGTTCGCAGATAAGAATTTTTTATGGTGGTGAGAAAGTCTTTGAGCTGGAGACGGATTTTCTTCTTGCATCTCCAATTTATACACGCCCAATAAGGATAGAGACGAAGGAGAAGAGAGAGGAACTCATAGAGATGGAAGAGCCTGAAGATTACAATTTAATCTTAAAAAAGTTGCTTGCTGCACCGAATATAGCATCCCGCGAACCGATTATAAGACAATATGACCATGAAGTGCGGGGTGCAACGGTGATAAAGCCGCTGCAGGGGCGAATAGGAAAAGAGACGCACGGTGATGCTGCAGTGATTAAGCCATTAGAAGAGAGTTATAAAGGAATCGCGATTACTACCGATGTGAATCCGTCTTTTTGCAGATTAGACCCGTTTTGGGGTGCGGCGAGTGCGATAGATGAAGTCTGCAGGAATTTGACCGCTGTGGGTGCGGTTCCGCATTCGTTTGCCGACTGCCTGAACTTCGGTAACCCTGAGAAGCGTGAGAAAATGAGCGAGTTCTATGAATGCTGCCGCGGTCTCAGCTATGTCGCTTCAGCGCTTGGAGTACCGTTTGCGAGCGGGAACGTGAGCTTTTATAATGAATCAGCAGTGTTGAAGCGGTCTATTCCGCCTACGCCGGCTGTTCTGGGCATAGGGTTATGCGAAGATGTGCGTGAATGCGTTACAGTCGATGTGAAGGAGGTTGGAAGTAGCTTATATGTGATAGGCGAGACGAAAGCAGAGTTAGGTGGGAGCGAGTATTACCGGTTACGGGATGTAGAATCTACAGGCAGGAGGGGGATTGGGATTGTGCCAAGAACTGACCCTGCGGTGCTGAGAACGCGTATGGAAGTGTTAAGGGAAGCGATGAAAGAGGGTTTGATAGCAAGCTGTCATGATATTTCAGGCGGAGGTCTTGCAGTCGCGGTATGCGAGATGCTTATAGGTGGCGATATTGGCGCTTCAATTGATATTACGGGTCTCAATCTGGAACTGAGGAGCGATTATAAGTTGTTCTCGGAATCGAATTCGAGGTGGGTGGTGGAGGTGTGGGCAGAGGAAAAGGAGAGATTTGAGGCGGTGATGGATGAAAGAAAGGTTTATGTAAGAGAAATAGGGGAGACGGTGGGCGAGAAGAGGGCTGTTATAAGCGATAAGAGTAAAGAACTGGTAAATCTCTCGTTAGAAGAAGTGAGAACGTCGTGGTTATCGTCTTTCATATCTGCACTCCAAACGAATAGCCCAATAAAATCGCGATGATGCCCCCGGTTAGCGTAGCTAAAATGTTCACATGATGTTTATTTAAATTCACGAAGAGTTTATCTTTGTACTTATCCTCAATTGTTGCGCCGAAGATGCTGTCCGCAATGCAACCTAAGACCCCGGCGAGTACGCAAACAATGAAGAAGATAACTCCTATCTGCACTGAAGCGTTAGAACCGGCGAATACGAATACAAGACAGACGACCGAGATCAAAGACGAGCCGAGCAGTGCCGCACCAAGACCAGCTAAACTGACACCGCCGTTTGTGCCAACCGGTACTTTTTTAAGAGTCGTAATTAACCTCGGCTCTCCACTCGTCTGCCCGATTTCTGTTGAAAACGTATCTGCACAGGCGGTAGCGACTGAACCAGCGAAGCCGAGCAGAAAAAGCGTGTTATGACTATAATTCTGATTCTGGCTCGAAAGAGCGTAGAGCACCGCGAAGATCAGTGGCGATAAGCCGTTGCCCAGCACGTTACTTATATCTCGCATGCCCTTATTACTTTCTGCAACACCGAGCAGCGCTTTCTCCTCGTATTTGTATCTCGTAACTAAATTCCCGAGAATGAAGAATGCAAGAAGCGCAAGTAAACCCGCGTAACCAAATTCAAGCCCCAACATTAATAGAATGAGCACGCCAAGTATAAGCGTCCCGATAAATGCCGGAGTGTTGATTTTACGCTTTAAGTACGCGAGAAGCACCAGCGAAGATGCCACCGATACCGTAATCGCAGTTATCAGAAGGCATAGATGCAAATGCAGATCGAACGCCATAATAATTTTAAAAAGTAACTTTAAAAAGGCGCTACTGCCTTATATATCTTCAAACCGTGAACCCTGAACCGTGAACCCTGAACCCCAGCAATCACGGTATTATTTGCTTATCCAAAACACCATCTGGAATGATCTTCTCTATCATAGTGAACTTCCTTATCTTCTCTATAAACTTCTTCTTCATTTTGCCTACCAGAGCATGTTCGAGTACATCCTCTATCGTCGCCAGCGGTATTATCGTTACCTTGTTCTTATATCTATCCTCGATGAGCACATCATTCAGGTTTGACTGCGGAATCAACACTTTTTTGACGCCTGCCTGTACTGCAGCCTCTATCTTCGCAGTTATTCCTCCTACTGGCAGGATATCACCTCGCACAGAGAGAGAACCGGTCATCGCTATACTCTGGTCTACTGGGATATTCTCTAAAGAGGATATAACCGCAGTAGCAACGGAAATGCTGGCAGAATCGCCTTCTACTCCTTCATGAGTGCCTACAAATTGAATGTGAATGTCTTTGCGTGAGATGTCCTTCCCCGTGAATTTCTTGAATACTGCGGAAACATTCTGCACTGCTTCCTGTGATATTTCCTGCAATCTACCAGTTGCTATTACCCTGCCTTCCTCTCTCGATTGTGCTGGTGTAGCCTCGGCGAGTATGGGCAGCATCACTCCGGAATCTCCAATTACCGCTAGCCCGTTCACCCTGCCTATCTCAAATCCCTCAGTCACGAATAATTTATAGTCCTTCTTCTGCTCAAGATATTCGTCAGCCACCTGCTGCTCTACTGACTTCGCCATCGCCTTTGCATTTATCACATGCCTGCCAGTTGTATATTTCGCACCTTCAGCTCTAGCGATATCACCTGCGACACGCACTAATCCACCTAAGTCCCGTAAAGTCAGTGTGAGATGCCCCTTTCTACCTGATCTTCTCCGTGCTTCCCTTAATATCTCTTCTATGCCTGTTCTATTGAAATGAGGTATCTTTTTGTCTTTCTTTACCTCCTGTGAGATGAACCTAACAATTTTCTCCCTGTTCTCCAGTGTGTCGTCCATCGTATCCTTCATGTATATCTCGTACCCATAACCTTTTATCCGTGAACGGAGAGCCGGGTGTATACCTGCCATGGCGTCCAAATTACCGGCTGCAACCATGATGAAATCACAGGGTACCGGATCGGTCTTCACCATAGCTCCTGCGCTCCGCTCAGATTGTCCTGTTATTGAATATTTTTTCTCCTGCATCGCCGTGAGCAAGCTCTGCTGTGCTTCTATCTTCAACGTATTTAGTTCATCCAGAAAAAGAACGCCTTTGTGCGCCTTATGCAGTGCACCAGCTTCTACCCTATCGTGTGCTGGTGTCTCCAACCCTCCGGACTGGTATGGATCATGCCTCACATCCCCGAGCAAAGCACCTGAATGCGACCCTGTTGCATCCACAAATGGTGCGATCTCAGATTCAGCATTAGAGACAAGTAACTTCGGAATCATCGATTCTTCCCTCGGCATTATCCATTTAAATACTAACATTACAACAGCAGCAGCAATGATTGACCAGAAGACATATATGATACTTGGTGGGGTTGTCTGTAATGCATAGATTACACCCATGCCTATGATAAGGAAGGATATGAACATGAAGAAAATATTCCGTATTTGGACGCGCTTTTTTACTTCCTGTCGCTGTGCATCCACTATCTCTTTCCCTTTACCACGTGGAACAATGCGTATCTTTGGATTGTTTTTATCCTCGGCATTAGGATATGTCAGGATATCTTGCAACTCCTCCTTTGGCAGTAGTTCAGCCATGCTATTCGCAAGCATTGACTTCCCGGTGCCCGGAGTACCGATCAGCATCACGTGTCTTCTCTGATTAGCAGCTTTCTTGATCACTTCCACGCCATGATCCTGCCCTATTACCTGGTCAATCAGCAACTCTGGAACTTCTACCTCCTCCGTTGTCTCTACTTTGATACCTGCAAGTAAGTCGTCTCCTACCTGTTCATCCTTATCACGTCCCTTTTTCGATCTGGTCATCGGGTTCTATCTATCTATATCTATATCTCATATACGTCTTGTCTTATATAAAAAAAGAGGGGAATAAATAAAAATTCGTATCTTTATTATCCAGTACCCATCCCAGTAGTACCCATCCCGAGGACATCGTGTATTGCTTGCACTGCTCTGTATGCGTCTTCTTTCCTTACGACTATAGAGATATTAAACTCTGAACTGCCCTGAGAGATCATTATCACGCTTATCCCCTCTTTACCGAGAGCAGAAAAGATTTTGCCTGCAACTCCCGGTGTTCCGACCATACCAGCTCCAACAATCCCCATTGCGCAGACATTGCTATCAGAAGTAAAATCTCGTATTATTCTACCACCCGCGTTTATGCTCCGTATCGCACTAATAGCTCGCCCCAATTGTGCACTCTTAATAACGAGAGAGATAGTCAACTCGGATGAGCCCTGACTTATCATAATGGAATCTACACTATTAGCTGCTAAAACAGAGAATATACGGGCTGCAACGTCCGAGATGCTCTTAACACCAGTTCCCGTAAGATTGATAATTGACGTATCCTCAATGAGCGTGATGGCTTTAGCCGCTCTTTTTGTTTTCTCCGTATCTTTTCTGATTAATGTGCCTTCATCCTCTAAATTGAAGAGTTTTTTCACTCGTATTGGTATCTCCTTTTTTATTACGGGCTCTATTACCTTTGGATGGAGGACAGAGGCACCGAAGTAAGACAATTCCATCGCCTCTATGTATGAAATATATGGTATTCTTCGTGCATTTTTTACTATCTTCGGATCTGCACTCATTATTCCCTCGGTCTCCTTCCAGAGCCATATCTCGTCTGCGTCTACCGCGGCTCCAATTATGGTAGCTGTATAATCAGAGCCGCCTCTGCCGAGTGTAGTCATTATCCCCCTCTCCGTCTCACCTGTGAACCCTGCAACAACAGGTATTTTTTTATCGCACAATAAAGGCATAATTCTCTCTCTTATCTCTTGCTCTGCTTTACCCGCTAATTGTGCATTTCCGTATTCCTCATCCGTTATTATTCCCGCTTCACCACCTGTAAGATGCACCGCATCAATTCCATTTCCTATTGATCGTAGCGTACCAGCCAGTATAGGAGCAGCCAATCGCTCGCCAAAAGAACTGATGTAGTCTAACGATCTCGGTGTTAACTCGCCTAAAAGGCATATACCACTCAAGGCTTTCTCCATCTCTGCCACCTTTTCGCTTATCTCTGCCTTCACAGAGTCCAACTCATTTTTGCTGGCTATCGCTTCAGAAGCCACTAAATCGTGCTTATCTTTTATCACAGTTACGAATTCGTTTACCTTTTCTATATTCCCTTCTTGTGCTATCTTACCTGCATTTTCTAGTAGCGTATCGGTAACAGTAGAAATTGCGGAGGTTACCAGGATTATCTCAGTCTCTTTACCACTTTTCCGCCGGCTTTTTCTCTCGCATTCCTCTCTGAATTGATTAATCATACTTGCAACGGTCCTTATCTTCTCTCCATTCGCAACCGCTACTCCGCCGAATTTCATTACCACTCTCATGTATATTTTTATGCTGCTCTTCCAGTTGTTTATAGTTAGTTTATAGTTATAGACTAATGTATAAATGTAGAATAAAAATAGCGAGGTGAGCATATAAAATAAAAATGGCAGGACAATTAGGTGGAACTCCGATATTAGTATTGCGAGAAGGAAGTGAAAGAGCAAGTGGGAAAGATGCACAGAGTGCGAATATAAATGCTGCGAAAGCAGTTGGTGCCGCGGTTCGTACTGCGCTGGGACCGAAGGGGATGGACAAAATGCTTGTGGGTTCCCTCGGTGACGTGGTTATGACAAACGACGGTGTGACTATCCTCAAGGAGATGGAAATAGAGAGCCCAGCCGCGAAGATGATGGTGGAAGTAGCGAAGACCGTGGACGCGGAAGCAGGGGACGGCACGACAGCGTCTGTTGTTCTTGCGTGCGAACTGTTGAAGAATGCAGAAGAACTCCTTGAGCAGGGATTGCACCCGGTGGTGATTGCCGGCGGCTACAGACTTGCAGCAGATCAAGCGATGAAGGTGCTGGACGCAATCGCGATTGATATCGCGGTAGGGGATAAGGATGAGGAAGAGGAAGAGCTGAAGAGCGTGGTAGAAACAGCAATAACAGGTAAATTTTCAAGGGCTTCGCGTGATGCCCTCGTTAAAATTGCGATAAAAGCTGTTAAAGCTGTAGTAGAAGAAGACTCAGAAGGCAAACAAGTCGTTGACGTTGATAACATCAGCATAGAGAAGAAAGTGGGTGGACGGATTGACGATACCGAGTTGGTACAGGGTATGGTACTGGACAAGGAGATCGTACATCCGGGAATGCCGCGGCAGATAGAGAATGCGAAGATAGCCTTGATCAATTCTTCGCTGGAAATAAAGAAGACAGAGACAAGTGCGGAAGTAAAGATAAAGACGTCAGAACAGCTTAAGAGCTTCCTTGCGGAAGAAGAACAGATGATGCTGCAGATAGCGAAACAGATAAAAGAAATAGGTGCGAATGTGGTGATCTGCCAGAAAGGGATAGATGACGTAGTGCAGCATTATCTTGCAAGAGAAGGTATTATTGCGATACGAAGAGCGAAGAAGAGCGATATGGAGAAGCTGGAAAAAGCAACGGGCGGGAAGATCGTGAATGCAGTCAATGAGATAACTGAGAGTGATTTGGGGCACGCGGGCTTGGTAGAGGAACGAAAGATCGCAGGAGATAAGATGTTCTTCATAGAGCAGTGTAAGAATCCTCGTGCGGTCTCCATAGTGATCTCTGGCGGAACAGAACAGGTGGTTGATGAACTCGAGCGGTCTTTGCATGATATGCTTCGTGTGACCGGGAGCATAATAGAAGATGGAAAAGCAGTTGCTGGTGGTGGTGCAGTAGAGTCCGAGTTAGCACTGAAAATAAGGGGCTATAGTGCGTCTGTCAGCGGAAGGGAGCAATTAGCAGTAGAGAAATTCGCAGATGCGATGGAAATAATACCGCGAACACTGGCAGAGAATTCCGGACTCGATCCAATAGATAAGCTGGTAGCGTTGAAGGCAGCACATGAGAGTGGTGAAAAGAATGCAGGGCTGAACATTTACACCGGAGAAATCGTTGATATGCGTGCAAATAATGTGATAGAGCCGCTGAGGACGAAGCGACAATTGGTGGCATCAGCAGTAGAAGCCGCTATAATGATTCTCAGGATAGATGATGTGATCACTTCGAAGAAAGAAGAGACAGCACCAGCACCTCCAACGTGCGGCGAAGGAATGCCATGCGGAGCTGGAGCGGGAATGGGAATGCCGGGAGGAATGCCTCCGTATTGATCTTACATCAATCAGGAGGGGGAGTGAGGAGAGTAAGCCCCCTTCTGTTTCGGCGGCATTCATCTTCGCGCCTTTTACCTACAGGCTTGCACCCACGAGGATGGTCGTTCCATCCGTAACCATACGAATTCATCCTTACGGAATCATCACGTTAGTATGGCACGGTACCGTTTCTATACCAGAGCCAAGGCTCTCGCCTTACGTCCTCTCGACGTTCGTGTCAAGATAAATATGGTGGAGGGACTTTCCTCAGCCCGCTCAAATTAAAGATGAACGGACCGGCAGCCGCCCTTCCTCTCTCCCTATTTATTCTCTATTCTATTACGATATAATCTTATCTACGATCTACGGATAATCGGTATTATATCGCTGAGTCCTCCACCAGTTCCACGAGCAACGCTCTCTTTACGATCTTCAAGTACTCCACCGAAGATCCATTTCGGCTCCACGCCTGTCATTATTGCCGTTACCCTTGCCCGTCCATTGTATTCATCATTTATCCTCGCTCCCCAGATCACGTTTGCGTTGGAATCTAATTCGTATGTCAGCAGCTCTACGATGTCGTTCGTCTCCTTCATTGTAAGGTCAGAGCCACCGGTAATGTGTATAAGCGCACCCATTGCGCCACGGTAATCTACCTCTAATAGCGGATGCGATAACGCGGCTTCTACAACTGCCTCCGGCTTGTTCTCAGATTTCGTGGTCTCACCTACAAACATCACGGCAACACCGCCAGCCTCCATCACCGATCTGAGATCAGCGAAGTCTATATTTACTAGAGAAGGCTTTGTTATCGTCTCTGTTATACCCTGTATAGTCTCTGTAATCAGGATATCCATAGTCTTGAACGCGTCATTCACCGGCAGATTACCTGCGTATTTTATCAATTTCTCGTTCTCGAGGATTATCACTGTATCCGTAGCATCTTTCAATCTCTCGATGCCTTCCATAGCTCTTTTTCTTCGCACTCGCTCAGCTTCAAACGGATACGAGACCATCGCTACGACGATTGCACCTGCGTCCTTCGCTATATCTGCAATAACAGGTGTAGCGCCTGTGCCTGTACCGCCGCCCATCCCGGCAGTTAGGAAGACGAAATTTTTATTACTTACCAATCTTCCTAATTCATCCCGGTCCAATTCCGCTGCTTTTCTGCCTATATCTGGCGAGCCTCCGGCACCCAATCCGCGAGTAAGTGATCTACCTATCAAGATCTTCGTCTCGCATCGTATCGAATCAAGGTGCAACTTGTCGGTGTTTATGGCAATTCTACTAACGCCGTTTAACCCACCCATCTGCTCCAATCTATTCATAGAATTGTTGCCTGCACCACCGATACCAATTATCGCAAGCTGCGGTATCCCAAACAGGTCACCCTCACCATCCTCTGCTGGTTCCAGTATCTCTTCTCGATTGTATCCTAACATATCTCCCATCTTATCTACCCCTCCTTTTTCGCTATTTTCCCACATACTCGTTATTTTTCTCCATAAGATGTGAGACTATATAAACTTTTTGGTTGTCGGGAGCGTGTAGAATTATTATTGAGCGAGGGTATAAGTATCATTTATGGTGAAGTACAGATACAACGAGAACTGGCGTGAGAGGGATAAGGCATACCGAGAGATGCAGGATGCACTGCTGAAGACCTTATTTCGTCATTGTTAGCACAATAGAGAAGGTATTACGGTTATTACCGGGAAGAGGCAGGGGGAGACCACCGAAGATAACACCTGCGAAAGCCGCATTCTTAGCTGCCATCAGGCAATACC
>JACGMN010000099.1 GCA_014061035.1 Candidatus Methanophagales archaeon
CAGACGTAGTCCATACACTTTGGCGATCATCAAACTCGATGAGGGCGCTCGCTTGCTTTCTGAAGTTATCTGTGAGCCGGAATCGATAAGCACAGGGATGCGCGTTCGTTCGGTCTTCAGGAAATTAAGGGCCGATGGAGAAGAGGGAATAATTTATTACGGAACGAAATTTGTGCTTGATCATGATTCAGGGGTTCAGGGTTCAAGTTCACGGTTAGAGAACGATGAACGTAAACCCATATAAAGATAACGCAACCAACTGTGACCGGTTAACCCATGGGCCTGCGGCCGGGGGGAACGCATGACAATCTGGATACCACGTGCTACTGCTCGTGGACTCATCAACTATCTCAAGCAATATGAAGAGCGCAAGCTGGACAACCGTGAACCGTGAACCCTGAACCCTGAACCCCGAACCCCTCTCGATGTGCGGGCACGCCCTCGGTCGAGACCTTCGCCATCAACCAGACCCTCAAGGTCTTTCTCCACACCACTATCCTCCGAGCGCCAGCGTCCACAGTAAGTCTGCTCCCTTCCGGGCCTAAACCGGTATCCATGGGAAAGGCATGGTAGCAGACTCTCCAGCCTGTTATCATACCACCGCCAACCCCGCAGGGCGATGCTTCTTCGTCCAACCCTGAGCTGAAATTGATAGCTACGGAGCCTTCCTCAAGCTTCGCCTCTCGCATATCGGCGATTTCGAGTTACAGAGGACGCCTAACCCTCCAGGCTAGCCCGCACAAATTTATACTTTATAATATATGATAATAAATAAAGCAGCATGAACATGAACATGAACATGAATGTATTACATGACGAAGATGTAGATGACAGTATCTTGATGGGTAAGACAATAGCGGTAATAGGATATGGTGCACAGGGCGATGCTCAGGCGAATTGTTTGAGGGATTCGGGCGTCAACGTGATTATTGGAGTGAGGGATATGCCTGGTCGAAGCAGGGATAAGGCAAGATCAGATGGCTTTGATCCGGTTCCAATAGCGGAAGCGGCAGAAAAGGGGGATATCGTACACCTTTTGCTTCCAGATGAGGTACAGCCAGATATCTATACACGCGAGATAGAGCCATATATGAAGCCCGGAAAAGTGCTCTCTTTCTCGCATGGATTCAACATCTGCTTTAAACGAATTGTTCCTCCTGAGGATGTTGACGTCATTATGGTAGCGCCCAAAGCGCCGGGAACAGAAGAACGAAGAGCATATCTAGAAGGTTTCGGCGTCCCCGGTCTCGTATCAGTCAAGCAAAATCCGTCTGGGCAAGCGCGCGAGATCGCGTTAGCTATGGCAAAGGCGATGCACTGGACAAAAGCCGGCATTTTAGATTGCACTTTTGAACAGGAGACGTATGAGGATTTATTTGGTGAGCAGTGCGTCCTATGCGGTGGTCTGGTAGAATTGATGAAGAACGGGTTTGAGGTATTGGTAGAGGCAGGTTATCCGCCGGAGATGGCATACTTCGAGTGCGTGCATGAGATGAAGCTTATAGTCGATCTTATATGGCAAGGTGGAATAAAACAGATGGCAGAAGTCATCTCGAATACAGCAGAGTACGGTATGTGGTCAACTGGCAAGAAGATAATCGGACCAGAAGTGAAGGATAAGATGAAAGAAGCGCTTAAGAGGATAGAAGCGGGCGATTTTGCAGAAGATTGGGTCGCAGAACACAAAAGAGGGATTCCGTTCTTAAAAGCGAGTCGAGAAGAGATAGGCAAGCACCAGATCGAAACAGTCGGAGAAGAGATAAGGCGGTTATTTTCTGACAAGAAAGAATAATTTTTATGATCGGACGCAGATGAACGCTTGCCTGCGCGTCCCGCGCGCAAGCAGGCAGATACTCAGGATTTTAAAGAATGAAAGTCTCGGTAAGATTTTTTGCGCGGTGCCGCGAGATAGTCGGAGAAGAGCGGAAGGAGATTGAGATAGAAGACGGCAGGGACATGTTACTGGAGGATATAATAACGCATTTAATAAATGAGTATCCTGACTTAAAGCGCGAGAAGTTATTAATATCACGGAACCATAAATATGCTAAACCAGAGGAGAGACTGGAGGATATGGATGAGATTGCGATTTTTCCACCGGTAAGCGGGGGGTGACTACTTGGGTTTGGGGTTCAGGGTTCATGGTTCACGGTTCACGGTTAGACATATAAAAATCCTAAATCCTAATTTTTAAATACCAAACAATTTATTGTGATACAATAAGAAATATAAAGGGCGCAAGGCGAACAACCGTGAACCCCGAACCCCGAACTCCGAACCTCACATGACTACAAATACAATGGCAACGGAAGATTTCTCGATTGACGAACTCGTAAGGAAGATAAAAAAGCCGGAGATAGGCGCTATCGTAACGTTTTCTGGCGTGGTGCGGGGAGATGATAGTGTAAAAGGGTTGAATGTGGAGATATACGGCGAGATGTGGGCAGAAGAGCTGGAGAGATTAAAAAGCGCAGCACGTGAAAGATTTGAGATCGAAGCAGTCGAAATCGTTCATCGTGAGGGTTCACTGAACGTCGGTGAGAACATTGTTGTCATCTTGGTAGGTGCGAGACACCGAAAAGAGGCTTTTCGTGCTTGCGAATACCTTATTGACCTCCTGAAGGAGAGAGCACCTATCTGGAAGAGAATGAGTGAGACGAAGACGGAGATGACGACGTGATTATGCAAACTCCCCGCTCATCACTGGATGTTCAACGCGGTTGAGAAACTCAATGAGTGCATCAATATCTTTAGCATCTTCTTCTGTTGCTATTTTATCGAATATATCCTCAGGTATATCGTCCTTTACCCTCTCTTTTATCTCTCTCGGCATCCATACTATACGTCTCAGTCCGCCTTCTGCCTGAAGAAATTTTGGTGATCGCAGATATTCAATCCCTATCCCTAAATATCCTTCTATCTGCTTACCACCGCTCAACTCGCCCGCCATAGTAGAGAAAGGGACACCGATGACGCTTTCACCGTTAAAATTCCGTGATAAGATTCCGATACCATCTACCTCCGGAATATAGAATGCAATACCCTCAAAACAGCCGCAGGAAGTATGCGGGTTCTCAAAAATACTGTGCAGAGAATAGACACTGCTTTCTCCCATCGACCTCTCGTCTACTACATCATTGACACCTGAGTAGACTACTAAATTCTCATCAAGAAGCTCGCCTTTTTCGACTGGAAAGAACGGTCCCAGAGGATCAATTCGCGATGCCGCACGACCATCAAACCAGCTAATTGCACCGCAAAGCCCGATTCGTTCAGGCGTGATGATGCAGACGTGGGTAGGTGCAAAACTCTGGCAGAGAGTACAACCGTAAAACTCATCCACGCTCTCCTCTGTCATACCTCTCACACGCTCGTCACGCTCTTTGTAAACCGCTAAACAGGTAGAGATAAATTCTTCTAACTTTTGTGGATCTGTGATGTAAGTAATCGCGACCTTTTCAATAATCGGCAACTCAGATGTATAAAGATAACTCAGGACTTTTCCTACCTCTTTTAACGTGGTAAGCCCCTTCTTCACTGCGTCTTTGCTTACCCGCATCCAGATGTCATTTCTCTGTCCTAAATGCATAAACCCTTCGATATAGTTAGAGTATATGTGTATCTTCCGTTCAAAGACCGGCTCCATATCCTTATCCAGCTCAGCTCCAGCTACCTCCACCAGAGTCCCAATCTGATAACTACCACCCTCTTCTAAATCCGGTATATCTGGTCCGAGAATTGTAATCTTATCATGTTCTATCTCATCCATTTCTCTTACCGTTACCAGCTCGCCCTTAGACCTCACTTTAGGTCCGCCAAATTCGATATAGAGGTCGTCCTTTCGCACTCGTTCTCCTTCAAACTGTGGTCCTATCTCTACTTTAAACTCCATCGTCTTCCATATCTCCTAAAAATTTCTTCCTGCTTTATCTTACTCATCATTTGAAATATATATAGTTTAGCTTAAATTATCGATCAGGATCTCAAAATATTCCTGCCACTTGCTATCCTTCCGTATAACTGGTAGGGCAAAATCTGCATTTGGATGGCTAAAACGACATAATGCCATCGTTTTGAGGTGAGGCGCAAAATATTTGAGCGTAGCAAGCCCACGCTCTGCTAAATCACACCGTACTCCGGAAAAGACAATTAAATCGTGATTGCCTTCCTTTTTAACTCCCAGCCACTCCGGATCCTGGAGATGATTGATTATCTCAATTATATCATAGTTGCTATCAGGATGAACGTCCCGTTCCAGCATCTTCTTTCTCACATGACCGGTAGCACAGATAGGCAGCTTACCAGCCTTTGCAACATCCAGGCAGTACTCCAGGAACAACCTCGCTCCAATATTTCTATCAACTGTATCTGGTCCAAGAATATAAAGCGGTCTTATCGCCTTCTTGATTATACCTGCCCACTGCGCCGGATCATCTATTATCCGTGCAGTCTTCGATCCTGTCAGGATATTTACATCCCAGTAAGGTTTCATCATCTCTCTCCTATTCTATTCTATTTGATGTCATCAATATTTGCCTTGCTCGGATAAGTCGTGATCAGTGTAGGAAGCCCTACCTGTCTACGTTGTTTCCAGCCCACCTCTTTCAGGTACTCCATAACTTCGCGTTTGAAGAACATCGGTATATCCGCAGGTCTTCTGATAAATAAATGTATATCATCTGGCAGGCCACCCATATACCGTTTATGAAGGCCAATATAGTGGTTCAGTTTTATCTGACGACCTGCGGGTGTATCGTTACGCCTGATGCATAGCTTAGCGATAGTTGTAATAGCACGTTCCTTCGACTCGATCACGTAGGCAAGGTGCTCAGGTGCGGGTTCAACATAATCCACCGTCATCTTCCCTGTCCGTCCATCCATTACCTGCCAGTCATCCTCTTCTTTTCTGCTCAGATATAACCTTCTATACTTTGCAGAGTGCGGACCCAGCACTACTGGCACACCCCAGCGATTAAAGCCGGTAGCAATAGAAAATGCTTTCTGCGAATATGCGCCCCAAGCAACCCCACAAGCCCCGACACGGTTCAGAATATAGTCTGCAATTATTTCATAGTTAGCACGTCCAGGCAGTTTAGCAAATATGTTTGCTATCTTGATCGCGGCACCAGCGATATGAGAATTAGCTACACAGGAGCCGACATTTAAGACGCCACCAGCCTGGAAGCCCGGAGGGTACTTCTCCCAAATCGTCTTTCCTTCATCATCTTTCACCATCCCGGCAGCCATAGCAGCACATCCCGATGCAACTACAATATATTTCCTCCTTGCAAACTCCTCCATCATCTCTGCAATCTCTCTCTCGCCTTTGGGAAAGTTAGAGCAGCCAAGAAATGCAACTACCCCAGGGATAGTTCCGAGCACAATCGGTAATCCTACCTCTCGAATCTCTATATCGTGGATTGGACCGCGACCAGAGCGTATCTTAAATGTATCCTTTGTCGCTACAGCCTGCATGATCTTAACTATTGGGATACTTCGCGGGCACCGCACTTCACATTTGCCACAGGTGAAACAACTTTTAAAGATATCGCTCAGCTTAGCAGCACTCCCTGCTGAAAACTCCTTTACCGCTTTACCAATCATGAGTAGGTTAGAACATGCCTGGCTACAGAGCCCGCAATCACGACAGTCTTTAGCCAGTTCTACCGCTGTCGCCTCATCAATAAAGCCACCGCCCTTCTTCCGGTTGGTACTGATAAGTGGAGCAACTTTTGCCGCTACTTCGCCTGCCTTATCAGGATCAAGGATCAAGACCTGCTTACCTTCTTCCGCGATCATCGCCACTATTTCATCGATCTCCTTGTCTGTGACATCCTCAAATCCATAGCATATCTTATCAGAGGTAGCGATCAGTGCAGCTCCTATTTTCCACGCCTCTTCCGGCAGATCCGCTCTTACGCACTGCTCATCGACAATTATAACATCTGCAATACCACAACGAATAAAGAAGAGCTGTCTGGAAAGAGCACCCACAACCTTTGCTCTTCTTGTATACCTGCTTGTGTCATGTGCTGTACAGCAAATACCGCAGACTTCTATTGTATCCTCAAGGTCATTATCCTGCAGATAGTCGATCATTGCAATAGACGGCGCAGCATTATGCCCAATGACCAGAACTACCGGTTTTGTTCTATCGATTCCACCCCAGCCAAGATCTACCAGCGGTGTATCAGCAACAGAAGTGGGATATTTATAACCCACAATCTGGGCAATATCTGCTACCTCCATCGCAACATGATCAAGCATTCCGGCATGAAGCGCCTTGTTCTCAAAATCAAGATTGCTCCCTTCTTGACCTGTATGTGTCGAAGAGACAAGATGAATAAGTCCTCGTTCCACATATTCAATCGCAGTTCGTAGATCGCCCAGTGTCTCAGGTTTTAAACCAAGAACAGTCCTGATGATCGGCGCTTCCACATCTATCTGCAGCCCAAGGTCAATCTTGTAATCCTCACCATGCTTGTTGATAAGATGATCTACTAACTGATGTCCATGCGCGCCATGTGCAGAGAGACCCATACAGCACTGTACGAGTACCCACCTTGCCTGGTGAGCAGCAATATCGATGCCACAGGCACCCTTCTTCCCTGCTGTAAGATCACACTTGCCATAAGTACAGTTGCAGCAAAGGTCACAGAAAGGAGCATAGAACGGTTTATAGGTCTTGAGCAGTCGCATGCTCCAGTTTCTCAGATCAGGAATCTCTGGTAGTGGTGTCGGACCTACGGGCTCCCAGGTGTCTTCTGCCTTTATAATTCTTGAAACCCTTGCTTTATCTTTTGTCAGTTTATATGTACCTCACTTTTATTTTTTAACAATTCTTTTACTGCCTCTGCGACTGCATTCTTAGTCGCCAGTCCGGAGCGGTGCATTAAAGTATCGCCAAACTCGCGGTCCATTGCCATCGTTGCAAAGCAGACATAAGCATGGTGCAATAAGCCTGCTTCAAGATAAGCATCTTTAATCCCGCAATCAACCAGCTTCTGTGCCACAAAACGGGTATTACCACAAGGAGCATCTCTTAACACGGTTACCTTCACAATCTTACCCTGTTCTTCATCCACTTTTACACGCGGTCTGCCAAAGTAGCGTGCAAATTCTTTGATAAGCGGATCATCGCTCTCATTCCCGGTGAGCATACAAAAAGGTACCGGAGTTACCATAGTTACGCGCATCTTAGCCAGTTTTCTCTTTATCTGGTTTGCTAATCCCGGTGGCAACCAGGCGCGATTCGCTACTGGGGCAAGCACAGCTTTTCCGTCACTGAGTTTTACCATATCCGGGATTAGTTCACCAATACCTGGATCTTCTGCTAACGACAACAACAAGTCTGTCTCCGGCAGTTGTTCCGGCAGTAGATCAGTTAAGGAATCATCATCAACCACTGGAAGCGTATCCGCAAAGGTACAAACTTGCAGCGTCCAACCAGCCGGCATATATCTCTGTATGGTCTTTACGATTCGTTTACCATAGTTACCTTGCAATGCTGTTAGTATCCGCATATACTCCATTTCCTAACTATTTCATCTGATTTATCTCGTTCGCTTCTTGAGCTAACTGTTTAATTTCAACTATAATAAAACTCTACAATATCTTCTCCATCAGATCGCTGATCGCTATAACAGCCGGAGAATCTCCAGGCAAATTGGTCAGCGGTATGCCTTCAATAATGTAGTCAAGTATGCGATAATCTTCTGGAATAGTCTGGATAAGCTCCAGACCTTGCTTCTCTATCTCTTCTATAATCCTGGCATTCAGCTCTTTTGGCGCTCTACAGATCACAAGATAAATTCTTTTGATTTCAAGGTTCAGTTCTACTGTTAAAGCTTTTAAACCCCCTGCTGTTCTTACACCTCTGGTAGTCGCGTCAGAGACGAGCAATAATACATCAAGCTTCTGTGTCGTCTTACGGGACAGATGTTCCATACCAGCCTCATTATCAATGATCATATAAGGGTAGCTCTTCGCTAACAAAGTCATATATTCACGTAATATCTGATTGGGGTAGCAGTAACATCCAGCTCCTTCTTTACGACCCATTGTTATAAGGTCTACTTTTTCATCCTCTATCAGAACCTCGTTCAGCCGTGCTTGTAAGTAATCGTTCTTGATTACCCCCGGAGGCAGCCGCGGGAGCTCTTCGCGAAACTTCTCCAGAGTAGCACCGATTGAACTATCAACTGTTAGCCCGATCACCTCGCCTAAATTGGCTGTGGGATCAGCATCGATTGCTAAGATGGGTGCGGCTGAGCGGTTTTTTAAATACTGAATAAGAAGCGCAGAAACAGTTGTCTTGCCTGTCCCGCCCTTTCCTGCGACTGCAATTGTATAACTCATCGTCTATCTACTCTACTTTATTATTATATAATTGTATCAGTATCATTAAAGACGAATACAAAAACAAATACAGCACGAGAAAGAATAAATTTTATAATCGGACGCAGATGAACGCAGATAATCAGGATTTCGCACTGTACAAGCAGGATTACGAGACCTATACAGAGTTAGAGAACGTGATTCAAGAGATGGACGGTCTTGTAGATGCAATTATCGTTGAAGGCGCTAGCGATAGAGAAGCGCTGAAAGGGCTGGGTGCTACAAAGGAGATAGTAATCTGCTCTTCAAAGCCTTATACCGAGTTCGTCGATTATCTCAGTAGTAGACATAAGAAGATTACTATACTGACTGATTATGACAGAGCGGGGCAGAAGATCAATAAAAAGTTGAGTATTAGGCTGGAACACGTAGGTATAAGGGTTGAGAATCAATATAGAGCTAAAATAGGCAGAATACTCGGCTTCCGTGGGTTGATGTGTATAGAATCGGTAAACTCGCTCAGGAAGCGGATATATCTTGTTTGAGTGTTTGTCAGGTTCGGGGTTCGGGGCTCGGGGTTAGACATATAAAAATCCTGTATTTGTATAGCTGTTGGGATGCAAGATGCCGGATTATGATTTATGCGATTCCCCCAGAAATTGTTAATTTTTTGTCTGAAAAGTTAACACATAAGACAGAAATCAGAGAATAGAAAACAGAATTCTGACTTCTGACCTGTATCATCTATCTTGTATCCTGTATCTTCATCGTACCTATACAAATACAAAATTCGGAATCCAAATATCAAAACTTATACTGGATTCATGATCTATGAACCGTGAGCCGTGAACCCCTAACCCTAACTTCAAACGTAGAACGTAGAACATAGAACATAGAACATAGAACGTAGAACATAGAACATAGAACACCCTGAACCCTGAACCTGTTCAGCATCTCTTTCTGAAAACCGGTATTCCTTCGCGTTTATGCTGTGACGCATCAGCCATTCGTCTTACTCGTTCCACTAATTCCGGATCGCAACCACTGTAACCGGCGCGGCTACCCTTAAAATCTTCGGTCACCATAGCCAAGATGATCTTATCCAGATCAGAATAGCTCATGCCGATCTCAGCTTCATCTGTTTGCCCCTCCCACAGACCTGCACTTGGTACTTTCGTGATGATTTCTCTTGGGATATTAAGCTCTTCTGCCAATCTCTGCTCTTCTGTTTTAAGCACGTCACCAAGTGGAAGTATATCCGAGGCACCATTGCCGTATTTAGTGAAATATCCAATAAAAAGTTCGCTCTTGTTCCCTGTGCCTACCACTAAATAATTACGCTTATTGGCGAAGTAATAGAGGCAGACCATCCTGAGACGTGGCTTGAGATTAGCAGTTGCAATATCAATTTCAATTTCACTATCTACATCTACTTCTAATAATCTCAAGAATGCAGCGAAAATGCGTGAGATGTCTATCTCTTTCGTCTCTATTCCAAACTGAGCGGCAATCATCCTCGCATACGCTACATCTTCGGTCCGTGAACGTGAATCACACGGCAGTATCAACCCAAGAGTGGTATCAGGGAACGCTTTTTTGCTTAAAACCGCGGTGAGAGATGAGTCAAGCCCACCGCTCATTCCAATGACCACGCCTTTAGCGCCTGCCTCAATCACACGTGCTTTTATCCAGTCGCTTATTTCTGTTGCCAGTTCAGATGGTTGCATTTTTTTCTTGTACTTTATCTACTTTGACCATTTTATTACAACCAGATATAATTCTGCAATTATGAACAGAATTGGAAAAGCGATTAGGATGGAGCGAATACTCGATCGGGTGACTCGCAGAACGGTCATCGTACCGATGGATCATGGGATAACGGTAGGTCCAGTTCCCGGGCTGATAGATCTCCGCGCTGCTGTGGAGAAAGTTGCTGAGGGCGGGGCAAATGCAGTTCTCGGTCACATGGGTCTCCCACTCTATGGACACCGCGGATACGGGCGAGACGTTGGTCTCATCATTCATTTATCTGCAAGCACCAGCCTCGGACCGGACCCGAACCATAAAGTTCTGGTGACTACTGTTGAGGACGCGATCAAGATCGGAGCAGATGCAGTGAGCATCCACATCAATGTCGGAGCAGATGATGAGGCAGATATGTTGACCGACCTCGGCCGGGTAGCAAGAACATGCGACGAATGGGGCATGCCACTTCTGGCAATGATGTACCCTCGCGGCGCCCGTGTAAAATCAGAACACGATGTGGAGTATGTCAAGCATGCTGCACGTGTTGGATCTGAGCTTGGGGTCGACCTGATCAAGACCAACTACACAGGCTCTGTCGATACCTTCGAGGAAGTGGTGAAGGGATGCCAGGTTCCTGTGGTGATAGCTGGCGGGCCGAAGATGAAGAATGAGCATGAGTTGTTCGAGATGATCTATGATGCGATACAAGTCGGGTCGGGCGGTGTCTCCATCGGACGAAACGTCTTTCAGGCAGAGGATCCGACACTGCTTGTCCGGAAGATCTCGAAGATCGTACACGAGAACTACACCGTCGAGGAAGCAGAGAAGATTTAGAGTTGAAGGATGAATACGGCTGGTGAGTGAATGGCGAAGGTTAGAGTTAGTGCACCGGCGCGGATACACATGGGCATATTAAATCCGGCGAGGTGCACAGAAGGGGGGCGTTTATACGCCTCTGTGGGCGTTTGCATTGAAGAGCCAAGAACAGTTGTCGAGGTCGAACCTGCGGACGAGCTACACGTGATAGGGCACTCTGTTGGTGAGAGTACCTCATTCGCAAGAAGAATACTCAGGCATTACAGGCTGAAAGGTGCAAAAGTAAATGTCCGCTCACTTCCACCACGCCACGCGGGTCTCGGCTCTACTACTCAGTTATCACTCTCTATCGCTTCTGGCATAACGAAAGCTTATGGATTGAACGTTCAACCGGTTGAGCTGGCAATGGTTCTTGGACGTGGTAAACAGTCTGCTATCGGTACTTACGCATTCCAGCATGGTGGTTTTATAGTTGAGGGCGGTTGGGGAGAGGGAGACTTTCCGCCATTACTGTTTAACTACGATTTCCCGGTAGATTGGAGCTTCCTCATATTCGTACCAGAATATAGAAGCTTTGATGAGACAGAGGAACTGGAAGTCTTCGAGAAGCTGCCGGCTCCGCATGAGACTCTGGTCTATGAAGCATGCTACAGGGTTTTATTAGGTATGGCTCCAGCAATTCTTGAGAAGAATATACGGGCATTTGGTGCGAACCTTACGAGACTTCAAGAAGTTGTTGGTGCAATGTTCTCAGATGCTCAAGGCGGAGTCTTTCAATCTTACTCAGCACCACTGATTGAGAGAATGAGAAAGATGGGTGCCATCGGTCTCGGTCAAAGCTCGTGGGGTCCCGCGGTCTATGCGCTCTTCGGTCCAGAGAAACGAGACGCGATAGAGCGTATCTTAAGGAAAGAGCTCCTCTATGAAGACTCGATGAGGGAAGCTGACGGCACGATATATGGCGTTTCTGAGTGGGGAGAGGTCTACTTTACTCAAGCAGATAATAACGGAGCGGTAATAGAAAAGAAACAATCGTAAACAAATACAAATAAGATAAGCCCCGGGAGGGATTTGAACCCTCGACCTATTGATTACAAGTCAATTGCTCATCCGGGCTAAGCTACCGGGGCGCGGTTTTGTTCTTAATAATAGGATTATATCAATACAATAAAAATTAAAATTAGATTAGCACGTAAGAAAGAGAAGGAGAGAAAAAAATGACGAAGGCAGTAATTCTTGCCGGCGGCTATGGAACGCGACTCAAACCACTTACGTCTGCCATGCCGAAGTCTATGATCCCGCTCGTGAATAAGCCAGTGATAGATTATATATTGGATTATCTTATAGGATATGGCTTAAAAGAGATTGTTATCACTACGAACTACCTTAGAGAGAAGACGATCAATTATCTGAGTAGCAGAAGAAAGGATTTGAAGATTGAATATCCTGAGGAACCGTCACCTTTAGGAACTGCAGGCTCGCTAAAAAACGCTGGAATAACCGAAAGAACGGTAGTAATACAGGGCGACAACATCACGGAGATAGATATAGGGAAAGTGATGAAGTTTCACAGAGTGCATGAAGGACTGGTGACTATTGCGCTTCTACCAGTACCTAATCCGTCTTTATATGGGATAGCCGAGATAGAATCTACTGGTACGGATACAGGTACAGGTACAGGTATGATAACAAGTTTCAAGGAAAAGCCAGCTCCTGCAGCGTGTTTCTCTAACCTCGCGAATACCGGTCTGTATATCATAGAACCAGAGGCAATGGAGCGTGTTCCAGATGGAAAAGCGTTTGATTTCGCGAGAGACTTATTCCCTATGCTTGTACAGGAAAAGGAGGTTTACGGATGTGTAGTTGACGGATTCTGGATGGATGTTGGCAGTTTAGAGGGCTATATCGAGGCAACCAGGTGGATACTGGAGAAGAAAGGTGGCGGATGTGCGGATACGGCAGAGATAGAGGATACTGCGATTTACGGGAACGTCGCCATCGGAGAATATACGAAGGTTGAAAAATCATTGATACACGGACCTGCGGTGATCGGCGACCATACAACGTTACTAAGCAGCAAGATGTATAATTCTATGATTCTACCACACGGGAATTTGGACGCGGTCACGCTACATAATAGCGTTATTTGTGAGAATGCACTGATAAAGAATGAAGAGATACGAGATACTATTAGATAGACAGACAAGATGGTAGGAAGTAAAAGAGAACGGTTAAAAGAGATAATAAAGAAACGAGCATTGATTGTAAGAAATAAAACAGAGATAGTCTTAGCTTCAGGGCTGAAAACTAATTTCTTCTTTGATATGAAAGCTGTTTTGCTGTACCCAGAAAGTGCAAATCTGATAACGGATGCGATTTTAAAGAAGCTACTTGAAGAGAAGATCCAATTTGATTATCTTGGTGGTATGGAGTCTGGATCGGTACCGATAATATCGCTGGTATGTGCAAATAGCACTGCCATATTGGGTAGGAATATAGAGGGGTTTTATATGAGAAAAAAAGAGAAGGATCATGGAGCAAGGAAAAGTAAAATTGAAGGAAATCTTAAGAGCGGTGCTCGTGTAGTTATAGTTGATGATGTTACAACTACTGGAAGCTCAATTATAGAAGTTGTGAACGAAGTAGAGAAAGCTGGTTGTAAAGTTGTTAAAGTGATGTCAATCGTAGATAGATGTCAAGGAGCAAAAGAATTTATCCTTGCAAAACAGGAGCTTGAACTTGATGCGCTCTTCACTGCGGAGGAATTTGGATTGTTAAACAAAGACTAAACCAGCTCCAACCACTTCATGTACTTCTTCTCTCTCGCATTCAGAGTGTCAAAGAACTTCTTTTGCAATACTCTTGTCACCTTACCTTTCTTACCTTCACCTATCAGTACATCATCTATCTCACGTATCGGCGCCATCTCTGCTGCTGTTCCGGTAAAGAAGGCTTCGTCTGCGCTCAATAATTCTTCCTTCGTCATCTGTTTCTCGACTACTTTATAACCAATATCACGTGCGAGCTCAATTATAGAAGCTCTTGTAATTCCTGGTAAAATAGACGATTCTGCTTCCGGTGTGTATATCGTTCCGTCTTTCACGGCAAATATATTCTCTCCCGGACCTTCTGCCACGTAACCTTTAGTATCGAGCAGTATCGCCTCATCGAAGCCTCTACCCTTCGCATCTAACGAGGCTAAGATCGAATTCAGATAATGCCCCGCTGCCTTTATAGTAACCGGAAGTGTAGCAGGGTCTATTCGCCGCCATTGTGAGAACGCGCACCGTATACCACCTTCTGCCGCCTCTTTGCCAAGATAAGCATTCCAGTGCCATGCAGCAATTACGCAATCCACGGGACAGCCGGTTGGATCCAAGCCGAGATGATGGTATCCGAAAAAAGCGAGCGGTCTTATGTAGCACGCATCAAGCCGGTTTTCACGAACTGTTTCTTTTATTGCTTCCCCTATCTCTTCCTTTGTGTAAGGGATTTCCATCCTGTATGCGCTCGCTGAACTGTACAGCCGATCTACGTGCTCTTTCAACCTGAAGATGAAAGACCCGTTATCTGTTGAATAACATCGTATCCCCTCAAAAACGCCGGACCCGTAATGCAAGCCATGTGAAAGAACGTGCACCTTCGCGTCCTTCCAATCCACGAAGATGCCATTATACCATATCTTCCCCTTATCAGTAAAGCTTGACATTGTCAAAGTACTCCTATGTTGTTTATCCGCTGTTTCATTATTCTACCTTCAACCTCTAATTCAGACCATGCCGCACGTAATCGCTCCTCTTTCTCGCTCACTTTCTCGCTCACTTCTTTATCTCCATGATCATAATCACTATAATAACCGTCATCATCATTTATTAACGCAACAAATGAAGGACCTGTTCCAGATAAGCTCACACCATTCACACCGCATTCCAGAGCTTTAAACATAGGTTCCGGGTCAAAATTCAACGCGGCACAATATAAGAACCCGTTTAACGTCATTGCTTCTTCAAATCTGCCTGCTAGCGCCAATTCATACGCATGGTTCACCCACCGAGCTACCAATCGTGATCGCTTCACATCGGTATCCGCGGTAAACACTCTTTCACGTGGAACGAAGATAAGAACAGCAGAAGTTTTTTCCACTCTTTTTATCAATTCTCTCTTTCTATTGTCTGTTATTACGATCCCACCGAGTATAGAAGCACAGGCATCGTCAAAAGCACCGGTTATAGAGACGCCAGTATCGATTGTGGCATCTACACCTATCTGCACCACCTCCAGTGTACTCATACTAATACCCTTCTTCTCTTCTCCACCTATCCCTTCACCTATCGCATCCAGTGTAGCAAGCACGGCAGCATTTGCCGCCGCACTACTGCTCTTCAGCCCGCTACCGATCGGGATTTCGCTTCGTGTCTTCACGTACGCACGAAGTGGCATATCAAACTTCATCAGCACCAATTCCACGCACCGCTCTATCAACCGTGTATCTATATCTATATCTATATCAGTATTAGCACGAGCACGCTCTGGTATATCCTGCTCTATAACGCCTTCTCCTTCTATACCTCTGAAATCATCGCCAAGCTCCACTTCCGTATATGTCCATAAATCTATGCCGAAAGCAGAGCCTTTGTAGGTTGCTATTGCGTTTATTATGGTTCCCGCTCCACTTGCCTTTCCATATCCCTTCATGAAATTGTTTAGTATTTGTCCTTATCCTTATCCTTATCCCTATCCCTATCTCTATCCCTATCTCTTAACATCTCTATTGTGTCTTTCTGCACCGTTACGAGTAAATCGCCAAATACGCCGAACATAAAGAACTGCACTCCGGACATTATCATCATAGCTGTGAATATAGTTAGGAGAACGTGTGTTATTCCTTCAAGCCATCGTATCACAACGAAGGTGCCGGATAATAGACCAATAATTAGAAAAATAAAGCCAATTATACCGAAATAAAACATAGGATTGTGCGTTTTTGTAAGCATATATAAGGTATGTGCTATCCTGGACCCATCCTTAAAAAAGCCAAGTTTTGATTCTCCTTTTCTTTTTTTGTAAGTTATAGGAACTTCTTTTATCCTCTCACCCTTCTTCACCGATTCAATAGCCATCTCAGTCTCTATCTCAAAACCGCTCTTCTGAAGATTCATCCTTCTTATACACTTCATAGTAAATGCTCTGTAGCCCGACAATATATCATTCAATCTCACACCGTATCCAAACCCAAATACTTTGTTCACCATCCTGTTTCCTATCCTGTGGGACCATGTAAACGCTCCTCCGAATCCAAATCGGTTTCCAATAACGTGGTCTGCTTTACCGTTAATTATCGGTTTAAGTAACTTATCTACTTCCGAGGGTAAGTACGTCCCATCTCCATCGATCATTACGACCATCTCCACTTCTGCTTCTGTTTCTGCATCTATAAGCTCAAAAGCTTCTCTAATCGCGGTACCTTTACCTTTCCCACGCTGAACTTCCACCCGCGCTCCTTCCCGTCTCGCGATCTCCCTCGTTGAATCGGTACTATTTCCGTCGAAGACAAGAATATCCTCAAAACCACGCTCTTTAAATTCGCGTACTATTTCACCTATCGATTCTTCCTCGTTTAATGTCGGAATCAAGATGCAAACTTTTTCCATCTATTTTCTATTAATGTTTTTTTATTATTATCTATCATCATGAAGATAGCGTTAGCAACAGGGCAGAAGGCAGAGGTGATGGTCAAGGATGCTGTAAGAGATGCAGTTGCAGCCATGCCACCGGTAATCTGCGAGACAGTAATACTGACGCAGGAGATAGAGATAGCTGCCTTTTCAACACCCAAATCGCTAAGGAAAGCACTTGAAAAAGATGGTTCTTTTGAAATATCTGATACCAATCTCATCTTAGTCTCAGGACTTTGTAAATCAGACTTCAGTCATCTGGAGAAAGAGATAGCTACTCCAATCAGGCTGGGACCACGACAGATATACGAGATCGGTGAGGTATTGCAGTTAGCAGAAGCAGGAGAGCAGGAATTCTCGCCAAATATACCTGCTGATGCGTTTCTGAGGGAGAAAAGAAGAGTGAATGCAGATCAACGGCTGTCCGAGTTAGAAAACAGTGCAAAGGAGACATTCTCACTGAAAAGTCTGAAAATAGGCGGCGGATCGAGGATGAAGGTCTGCGCAGAGATAACAGATGCAACTCTGATGAGTGCGAATGAGATAGAACGAATAGCAGGGCATTATTTGACGAGTGGAGCAGATATTCTGGATATAGGTGTTCATATCGGTGCGACGTCAGACGAAGTTGAAAGAGCAGTAAAAACTGTTCTGTCTTTCGCATCTGCATCTGACGTGCCTATCTCGATAGATACGCTGGATCCAGAACTTATACGTACCGGTATAGAGAACGGTGTTGATATGGTGCTCAGTCTGAACAAGGATAATATTCCGGAAGTGGCTGCTGCGATAGCAGAAAATGGGAAAGATATAGTGGCAGTCGTAATTCCTGACTACGATCCTGCGTGCCGCGACAGCATTGAGAGCTTGTTTGCCAACCTGAAAATGGCTAAGGAGCACGGTATAAATCGTATAATTGCAGACCCTGTCCTGAATGCCATTGGATACGGAATCGCAGAGTCGTTATACAACTATTATCTTTTCAGATTGGATGAGAAGAGGAAGAGCAAAAGTAAAAGTAAAAGTAAAAGTAAAAGCTGCCCGCTTTTCTTTGGCGTTGGAAACGTCACTGAACTTATGGACGCGGATTCAGTAGGAGTAAACGCGACCTTAGCTGGTATCGCATCTGAACTAAGTGCAGATATTCTTTTCACTACTGAATGCAGTGATAAAACACGCGGGAGTGTGAGGGAGTTGCGGATAGCATCAGAGATGATGATGCTCTCGCAGGCACGGAAGAGTGCACCGAAGGACGTGGGTATCGACCTTCTGATATTGAAGGAGAAGAAAAGGAAGCAGCCCAAAGAGATTCAGGATAAGGACTGCAACTTCAATATCATTACTGCGAAGAGAAATGAAACGTGGAAGCTTGACCCTAAGGGATACTTTAGAATCGGTATTTGTGAATGGGAAGTAGAACAGGATAGCGGTGGAAATGGCGGTGGAAATGGCAAAAGTGAAAAGAGGATAAAAAGTGAAAAGAGGATATTTGCGCTTCATTCGCCTACCGGGAAACAGATAATAGGGAAGAGTGCAGAAGCGATGATGGATACAATTCTGCGATTGGAGTTGGTTTCCTTACACGAACACGTCTCTTATTTGAGCAGAGAACTGACAAAGGCTGAGCACGCATTGCTGTTGGACCGGAGTTACGAGCAAGATGAGCCGGTCTTCTAGGTTCGGGATTCAAGGTTAACCTTGAACCCCTGAACCTTGAACAGTCAGGTCTTAGAGACCTTTACTTCAGTCGCTTTTATCACTGTTTCTACGCTATCACCGGCTTTCAGGTTGAGCTCCTCCAGGGCATTCGTTGTTATCAACGCAGTAATTACCGCTGGAGTCTCGACTTCTATACGTACAGACGCAGTAACTTCATCTTTCTCTAATCCTTTCACCACACCCTTAAGTCTATTCTGGGCGCCTATCTTCATATACAATGACAATGACGCATTCCCAAATTCCTCTTCTGACGATAAAACTTCTAAATACTGTTTATACCGCTCATATTCATTTAAAACTTGCTCCCCCTTCTCCGTCAACTCAGCGCCACCGCCGCCCTCGGCACCGCCGCGATATGTCTTTATTACCGGAGTGCCTATCGCTCTCTCTATTTTACGTATATGCTCCCAGGCAGACCGATAAGGAATAGAAAGCTTTTCAGCAGCACTCCGGATGGACGACAATTCGTGAATCTGTCTGAGTAACTTTGCCCGTCCTTCGCCCAGGATTGCCTTTCCCTTAAACTCTAGCCAGGGCTTGTATTTCGATTCGTATTTTCTCCTCGGTCTGCGCATTGGTTATTAGTAAAAGGAGGAGCGTGAGGATATAATATATTATAAATGAATATACCGAAGTTAGGCGGCATTAAGATATGACAAAACTAAAAGTAGGGATATTGGGCGCGACAGGAAGCGTTGGGCAGCGGTTCGTGCAGCTCCTTGAGAACCATCCATGGTTTGAACTTGGTGCGCTGTTTGCTTCAGAGAGAAGTGCGGGTAGGAAGTACAGAGAAGTAGCGAAGTGGTTCCTTCCTTCTGAGATACCGGCGGAAGCAGCGGAGATGAGAGTACAATCGCTGAACGATATTGGCACTGGCACCAACACCCAAGCGAACGAGGAGATAGCGATCATCTTCTCTGCATTACCAGGAGAGATCGCGAGCAAAGTGGAGAAGCGATGTGCACAGTCAGGATATGCGGTCTCCAGTAATGTCGCAGTGCATAGGATGGAGAAGGATGTGCCACTGATCATTCCGGAGATCAATGCAGACCATTTAGCATTGATCGAGGCGCAGAAATTAAGGCGTGGATGGGATGGGTTCATTATAACTAATCCTAACTGCTCGGCAATCGCTATGACATTAAGTTTAAAGCCACTGATGCGCTACGGGATAAAATCGGTGCACGTCTCAACGATGCAGGCGGTATCTGGTGCAGGATACGCGGGTCTACCTTCAATGGCAATATTAGATAATGTGATACCGTTTATAGGACGTGAGGAGGATAAGATGGAGAGTGAACCGCTAAAAATTCTCGGCACGATGGAGAGCGTTGGTTCTGGTTCTAAGATTGAGATAAAAAATGCGGCTTTTACCATCTGTTCCTCGTGCCACCGTGTTCCTGTTCTCGACGGTCATACCGAGGCGGTATGGGTGAACTTCGAGGAAGGCACGGGTGTAAGTGTAGAGGCAGTGAAAGAAGCGTTTGCTGAATTTACCAGCGATATAAAAACTCCTTTTGCACCTGCAAAGCCAATAATAGTCTGTAATGAACCGGATAGACCACAGCCGAGGTTAGACCGTGATGCTGGCCGTGGAATGAGTATCTCGGTAGGGCGAATAAGAGCAGGGAGAATGAAGAACGAGATAAAATATATTGTACAGGGTCACAATACGATAAGGGGCGCAGCCGGGGCATCGATACTGAATGCCGAAGTCCTGGTGGAGAAAGGGTATATAAGTAATAAGTAACTGCGCAGGTTCAGGGGTTCAGGGTTCAAGGTTCACGGTTCACGATTAGACATATAAAAATCCTAAACCATAATTTCTAAATATTAAACAATTTCAAAATCTGAAATCCAAATATCAAAACATATACTGGATCCATGATCTATGAACCTTGAACCGTGAACCCTGAACCATGAACCATAAACCATGAACCCTAATTATAAAATAATTATTGGTAAAGTCAGCATAAAGTCAGTAGACGATTTTCTCCAGGTATTACGAAGCCTCGCTAATAAACACACTGTTACAATACAAGCTATGGATGCGGGGCTGATAGCATGTGAAGAGCATATAATCTCAGCAGTGAAAAAGGCGGTAAGAGCGATAGATAAGAAAAACAGCATAACGAGCGATCTTGGTCTGGAGATTCTTCTGTATGCAGCAGGTAAAAGGCAGATAGAACGAGCATTAGCGATGGGTGTGAAAGAGGGCGAGAGAAGAATTGTGATTGTTGTGGTCGATCATGATGTAGGATTAGGATCAGAAACGCAAAAAGATTTAGAAGTTGTTGCTAAGGAAGTAAAGTTGCGGACAGAGATGGATGAGGAATCAATACAGGACTGGAAACGGAACTGTGAATTGGAATTAGACAAGAATGCGGATAGAAGGAATAGATTGAAGCATTTTTTCGGGATAACGGATGAAGAGTTGAAAGCAGTGGGCGAGAAGAAGTTGAGGAAGCTGGTGCTAGAGCGGGTTGCGTTATTAGATCTCTTGAAATAACGTATAGCATGACAGGGTACAGGTAACCAGAGATGATTATAGGAACACGAGGTAGTAAACTGGCGGTGCGGCAAACGGAAGAAGTATGTAAACGGTTGCGAGAGTGTGAACAGGAACAGGAACAGGAACAGAAATTAAGCTATGAGATAAGAAGAGTGCCCAGTTTAGGCGACGTTATGATAGATCAGTCGCTATCAGAAATGCCGGAAAAGGGTGTCTTTGTTAAAAAACTCGACAAGTTGCTCCTATGCGGTGAAATAGACCTCGCAGTCCATTCCATGAAGGATATACCTCTTGAACGGGACGAGAAGTTAGAGATTGCTGCGGTCTTACCGCGTGGTTCTCCGTATGACGCATTCGTCTCAAAGTATAAATTGGATGATCTGCCAGATGGTGCAGTAATAGGAACCTCGAGCATCAGGCGGAAATATCAGTTCATGAACTACACTGAGCAGAAGTCTATAAAGGTAAAGATGTCCGAGATCAGAGGAAATGTCGAGACACGGATCGCGAAACTTAGAAAGGGCGAATATGACGGTCTGATCCTTGCAGAAGCAGGACTTGAGAGGTTAAAGTTAAATTTGTATATAGATTATCACTGTGAGCGGCTGGACTATGACCCGTTTGTGCCATCGCCCGGACAAGGAATAATTGCAGTCGTAGCGAGGAGAGGGTCGGATGCGAGTAAGATTTTAAGAGCGATAGATGACTCAAAGACGCGGATAGAAGCTGATGTGGAGGAGGCAGTATTGAGCGTGATGGGCGGCGGGTGTTCGCTCCCAGTAGGAGTGCACGCTTATTGCAATGGAGATGGTGCTGAATCGGAAGTGAAATTAGCGGTTTATCGCGGTCTCTCCGCCGATAGCGATACATACAAATATAATTATAATTACGTTCTGGAAAAGACTGTTATCGGTCTTAATAAAGATAAGGATTTGTATCTGGAAGAAGCGAGAGAGTTCATTAAAGATATACAATTGGTATAAACTTAATTGAAACAACTTAAATTTATCGTAACTACTCAGGTTCAAAGTTCCGGGCTTCACGGTTCACGGTTCATGGTTAGACCGGTGAAAATTAAACGGTTCAAAGATATATCTCAAGAAATATGAAGAGCGCAAGCTTGACAACCTTGAACCTTGAACCGTGAACCTGGCAACCTGAGTAGTTACAATTATTTAAGTGATAAATTACTATCTCCGAAAGTCAAGATTTAAGTAAGATAGGATAAGATAGGATAGGGATGAGAAAATGACTTTTTCTTGTGAGATATGCGGTACAGAAATAGAAGGAAGAGCAGAATACATCGCCGTAGACCGCTCAAAGCTGCGTGTCTGTAAAGCATGTGTACGATATGGAACTGTTGTTGTGGTAGAGGCTGCGCAACCAAAAGCAAAAGTAGAGACGATCCTAAGTGTAGGTGGCGAACAAGCACAGCTCGCTAAGCTTGCTAAGAGTAAAAAACGACTATATGAGCAGATGGACTACGAGATAGAAGAGGGAATGGAGATTGTAGAGAATTACGGACGATTGATAAAAGAAGCGAGGGAGAAAGCAGGACTTAAACAAGCAGAACTTGCACAGAAGATAAATGAAAAACACTCTTTACTGCGTAAGATAGAACACGAGGAGATACTACCGACCGATGACGTGCAGCGAAAAATAGAGCGGATTCTTAAGATATCTCTTTGAACTAAACTAAGAATAAGAAGTTCTTAAAAGGCTGAGAATGACCATGATTACAATCATACAGATCGCTAACGCAGAGATGAACGAGTCAAATCCTCCTATTAGATCAAAAAGACCAGGACCATAATCCGCCACTAATTGCAGACTGCCTATAACTGTAACAAATGCGAAGGTTGTACATATACCGAGGAACAACCCTCTAATAAGTGATTTTACACTGTCTTCATATTTAGTCATACTCTCATTCTTGCTCTTACTCTTACTCCTAAATTTAATTCTCGATTCGTAAAAGACAGTGGAGATAATAAAGAAGACTGCAAAGGTTAGCAGAATGAACGAGCCTGGAATGGCATCCCCGTCCAGTGCAAAGAAGACCATGCCGAACGCAATGAGAAGTGTAAGAACCGCGAGTACAGTTGATATGAGAAGCGTTTGCAGATATCTTTTATAGTCGACCATTCCTTTTATCTTCGCGAGTACGTTTCTTTTCATATTCTTCATTTTGAATATCTCTTGTTAAAGCCGAAGAATCTCCAATCCTTCCCCACCAGTTTGCACTCCCATTACGAGCGCACCAACAATTTCCATCGCTGCTTTTATCTGATCTCCAGACTCACCCGGTAGCACCAAAACCGAGCCAACGCCACCCATCTCATCACGCCCCCCAGCTCCAGTTACTTTAGCACCCAACGCACCAAGCTCCTGCGAGACTTTTACTAACTCGCTCAACTTTCGTGGCACCACCCCTATTGCGTCCAGCAAACCGTGGTTAACGTTCATCAACGCGCCGCAAGTCACAAAATCGCGCTCTTCTATTGCACGGATTGCCTGTTCTGTTATTCTGTCCGAGGCATCGGAGAGGGAATTAAATATACGCTTAAAGCTAGCTCTTCGACCCTTAACTCTCTCTACAATCTTTTTAGTCTTCAACCCAATCTCAGATGCCTTCGCTGCGGTCGCCATACTCAGCGGTATGCGTCCAATACTCCCCACAATTAGTTTCAATTCCGGCAAATCCTGTCTCTTCACTTCGGTTCGCTCTACCGATACATATCCGCCATACGTTGAAATTGCCGTGTCGATAGGACTCGCAACGCCCTGGACCGCGTTCTCGACATTATACGCATCTCTTCTTATCGCCTCTAAATCGCGTTCGATCCCGAAATATTCCCTGAGTACTGCAATGGTAGCGACACAGGTAGCTGCTGAAGAGCCTAAACCTACCGACAGCGGTATCCCGGACTTTATCTCTATTTCTACGCCTGTTCCTCCTATTCCTATCTCATACCGCTCTTCAAAGTATTCAATTGATCCTTTGACATACGCAAGTGCTTCTGCTGCGGTATCGTAATCCTTATATGGCCGCACTTTACTATTCTGGTTTAACCCAAATCTTCTTTTTTTAAAAATCCCATCTCCTTTTCCTGCTTCTAAATCCGGCTCTAGCTTCAGATCCAGATCCAGTTCCAGCCCGAAAGTAGGTATATTCTCTATTTTTACGTGATAGCCTTTCGTTTCGCTCTCCGAAACCTCTACTACAAGCCGGCGGTCTATCGCAGCAGCTAACGCCCGCGTACCATACACCACAAAGTGCTCACCGAATAATATCACCTTAGCTGGAACAGATGCTCGTATTTTTTCCATCTCACCTTTTTTATTGTGTATAAAGTATAACTTCTACTTATTTAGGACGCAGATTTACGCAGATTTACGCAGATTTCTGTGGATAATTGATAAGGATAAGAATAAGGAAAAGATAAGGATAAAGGAGGTGTAAAAAGATGACAGTCGTCATTTCGTTGGGCGGTATTTTTTTCACAGACACGGAAAGGATAAAGGAGGTTGCTGCGGCGATCGATGAAGTTGACAGATCACGCCACGATCTCTACGTAGTTGCCGGTGGTGGAGGTCGTGCTCGTGAGTATATAAAGATAGCACGTGAATTGGGTGCGAACGACGCACTCTGCGATTATATAGGTATAGCATTGACACGAATAAATGCGAAATTGCTTATCTCAGCTTTAGAAGATGCGTATCCAGAACCTTTTTTAGATTATATAGGAGCTGCTACGGCAAAGGTAAGTGGCGGGTCGGAGCGGATAGCGGTTATGGGCGGAGTAAGCCCGGGCTATACAACAGATGCAGTAGCAGCGATCTTAGCTGAATACGTGAACGCGGACCTTCTCCTCTATGTGACCTCAGTAGGTGGCATTTATGACGCTGACCCACGTGAATATCCGGGCGCCAAGAAATACGAGAAACTTACACCTGAGAAACTCGTAGCGATTACAATGAAAGAAGAATTAAAAGCAGGGTCAAGAATTGTTATAGACCCTGTTGCCTCGAAGATAATAGAACGAAGCAGGATAAAGACGATCGTCATCGATAGAACCGGTCCTCATACTATCTCAGACGCAATTGACGGAAAACATTGTGGTACAGAGTTATCACCAGATGCAGTAACTACATATTCTGCAAGAAAATAAGTTATAGACACAGATTAACACTGTTAACACTGATTAACGCAGATGATAAAAATATAAAACTTACATAACCTTCCACATCCTTATCGCACCTTCTCCATCCTTGTAATAATAAGGAATAAAACCAACCTCTATAAAGCCCATAGACCGATACAATCGCTGAGCTACAAGATTGTTTGCACGCACTTCAAGCCACACATACGCTATTTTTCTCTTTCGCAGCGTGTTAAAAGCTGCTTTTAATAGCGTTTTTCCAACGCCCTTACCTCTGTATTTGGGATCGACAGCGAGTGAAAATATTCGACCGTCTCCATCCAGCGTTAATACAAGAACTACAAAACCGATCACCTTTCCTTCGTTCTCTGCAATTAAGAAGCCCTCAGGCCATTCCTCATATAACTCTAAATACAATCCGGCATCGCCGTCTAAGAATGATTCCTCCTCTATTTCCATTACTCTTCTAATGTCCGGTGTTTCAAAACCCGTCACTTTTATCTTGAATCCTTTTGCTGTAATCACTGCGATTTCCATTTCTACTGCTGACCTTCCATCTCGTTCTTAACCGTGTATTCAATTATCAGCTCCGCTATCTTCCTCATCATCTCCTCGCTTAAATCATACCCCCTATCTCCACTCTTCTTCCTCGCTCGTTCACGCCACTTCTCTATCACCTCATTCTGGCGTTGCTCATCAATGATGGGCTTATTCAGTTGTAGTTTCTCGATCTTTGACTTGTTTGCATAGTACATTCTCTTTGCGAGTAAATCGGCAATGGAATCGTCTATTTCATCTATTCTCTTCCGTATCTCTTCCAGTTTCTCGTCACCAGCAGGTATTGTATTGTATTGTATTCTATTGTATTGCATTACATTACATTACATTACATTTTTAATAGCTAATTCTGGTATATTATTATATAGTAGAATTATATAGTAGATAGAATACAAAGATAAAGTAAGAGCTGAGCATGACTTCCATGCAAGAACAAGAACAAGAACAAGAACAAGAAAGAGATAACGAAAGCGAAGCTGAACAAAAGCCTCCGGATAGCGCTAACCTGGGCGGAATAGCTGTAAAAAGCATGCGTAGCGGTAGCAGTAGCAGTAGCAGCGGTATGAATAACGGTAGTGGTAGTGGTAGTGGCACCGGCACCGATACCGGTACCGGAGATGCTTTGCAGAATAATAGTGGTAGTAGTAGAGATAGAGACAAAGACAGAGACAGGAGGAGGGATAAATATGCGAATGCGGATCCTGGAATTACGAACGATGGCTGTGAATGTTCTGATCCCTCTCAGCAATGCCTCTTCCTTTTTTCACAATAATTCCGAGATTCAAGAACTGATCGAAGAGAAGAATTGGCGACAGCTCAAAGATACCCTGTCTGTATTGCCAGCTCCGGATATAGCGAATTTATTGGAGAGCTTAGGAGATGAATGGAAAGTCATCATTTTTCGGCTTTTACCACAGCAATTAGCGGCTGAGGTATTCGGAGAGCTCGATTCGAATAAGCAGATCTCGCTTCTTCAGCAGATGAATGATGAGCGTGTCAGAGATATTATCTTAGCACTATCTCCGGACGACAGAACAGATTTATTTGAGGAACTTCCGGGAAAGGTAACGCAGAGACTGCTAAATTTGCTACCGCCGGAGGAGCGCAGCGAGTCATTACAATTACTTGGCTATCCTGAAGAGAGTGTCGGGCGGTTGATGACTCCAGACCACGTTGCTATTCGGCCTCACTGGAGTATTAAAGAAGCTTCAGAACAGATTCGTCGCTATGGACGCGATGCAGAAACAATTAATATGATTTATGTAGTTGATGACGAATGGCATTTGATTGGTGATATACCTTTGAGAAGATTGATATTGGCAGACCCCGAGCAGACGGTAGAATCTATCATGAATTATAAATTTGTTTCAATTTCTGCGTTCGACGATCAAGAAAAAGCGGTCAGGATAATGCAAAGATATGACTTGATTGCGCTTCCGGTTGTAGATTTACAGAATATATTGTTAGGAATTGTTACTGTGGACGATATGCTGGATGTGTTAGAGGAGGAAGTTACAGAAGATATACAAAAAGGTGCAAGTGTTGTGCCTTTAACGATGAGCTATACTGCTGCTTCGAGCTGGACTTTGTTTCATAAGCGTATCGTGTGGTTATTATCCCTATTAGTGGCAGGCATCCTTTCAGGCAGCGTCATCGCGCATTTTGAAAAGATTATAGGAGTAGTCATTGCTCTTGTTTTTTTTATACCTCTTTTAATTGATACCGGTGGAAATACAGGCACCCAATCGGCGACACTTATTATACGAGCTATAGCTACCGGCGACCTTACATTGAAGAAGTGGTTCAGCGTTATGAAGAAAGAGTTATTGGTTGGTATTCTGTTAGCGGGAACAATGGGTCTCCTAATTTACTTATTAAGCTATCTCTGGAAGGGCGATCCTGGAATCAGTCTGGTAGTCGGCGTATCGATGATTGTTATTACATTATGGGCAAACTTAGTCGGTAGCTTATTACCAATACTTCTTACAAAGATAAAACTTGATCCCGCTATGGTCAGCAGTCCACTTATCACTACTATAATGGACGTGACAGGTCTGTTAATCTACTTCTCGGTAGCGGTGTGGCTGCTGTAGTCGTCATAAAAATAAATTATAGGTAATTACTCAAGTTGCTAAGTTCACGGTTCAAGGTTCACTGTTCAGAGTTCATGTATCCACTATAAGTTTTGATTATAAGTTTTGATATTTGGATTTCACAAAAGAAGGAAAAAATTTGGTTTAAAACCAATTATGAGACAGCCTCTCTAACCCTGAACCCTGAACCGTGAACCGTGAACCTGAGTAGTTACTTATAGTTTATATACCGAGAAAACCCTTCTTATCACTTCTAAATTCGTGAGTATCGCCAACAACAGCAACAGACCAGGTACCTGGTTCAGGAATGCCCCTAACATAATCATAAACACCCGCATATCCCTCCTTACAGGTATCCCTATAAATCTTTTCCGCGCGGGCGTCGTGGACGAAGGCATAGCCAACGCATTCGTATAACTCAGCATAAATGAACCAATAAGTGCGAAGAGACCAATAATCCAGATAGATACGTATATACCTTCGCCTTCGTGCAGCATCCAATAACCAAAAATCAGTCCTAAGATCATCATTCCGTCTGCATATCTATCAAGAATAGAGTCGACAAAAGCGCCGGAATCTGTTGCTAAAAACTTCAACCTCGCTACTTCACCATCACAGCCATCAATAATCGAGGAGAGCTGTGCTAATATGCCTCCAATTATGAGATACTTATATTCGCCGAGTGAGAAGAAAGCAGCAGCTATTAATGCCATAATAAAACTAATAATAGTTATTTGAGTCGGTCTCAAATCAGTATTCACGATCTTTGCGGTTATTCGCTTGGATATTCTCCGGTTTATATTCTTCGAGATGATGCCGTCGGTCGTTTTTTCAAGAGACCCCAGCATTTTCTTCTCGGCATATTCTAAACTACTGGGTGTGTCTATATCGCACCAGAATCTGCCGCCGATCTCGAAAACATCAAGTCTATCGCGGTCAATCAAGCATTGAACCGCATCTGATAGACCATATTTTCCTTTGCCCGTCGCTTCTTCTAACGCATCAAAAATCTCAGCAGTGCAGTAGAATATTCCACAATCAACCGCATTATAATTCTCTATCTCTTTGCCTATTATTTTTGGTCTATTTCTATTTGTGTTCTCTTCCAGTAATATCTTAGTAGCATCGTCTAAATCAAAGATGTTTTCGGGTGAGTCTATGCATAAAACGCATTTACCACTATTACTATTCTTCGCAAATTCCAACAGTCCTTTTAATATGTCTGGATCAAATACATGGTCGCACATCAAAAGAACAAAATCTTCTGAATTCTCTTTCTCTTTTAATACTCTTTTTGCCGTCAGGACTGACAAGCCATTCCCTTTTTCCCATTCTTCATTCACAACGAAATCGATATTAATATTAATATTAATATTATTCTTCTTCTTGTCCGCAATATATTTTACGACTTCTTCGCTTCTATGCCCTACAACTATCACGAAGTCTGATATCCCAATTCCACTTTCTTGTGCTGTAAGAATTGCTCTTTCGATAAGTGAAAGACCGAGAAGAGAGGTGAGAGGTTTAGGTCTCGGCTTGCTTTGCTTGCTTTGCTTCTTTCTTTGTGACAGTCGCTCTCCTTTTCCCGCTGCTAATATCACTGCTTTCATCTCGTTTCTTCGGTAACTACTCAGGTCGCCAGGTTCAAGGTTCAAGGTTCAAGGTTCAAGGTTGTCAAGCTTGCGCTCTTCATATTTCTTGAGATAATCCCGGAACTTTGAACCTGAGTAGTTATATTTGTTTAAGCTTTTTAACATATTCTTCCTTCAAAGGCAGCTCATCTACCGGATACCAGTCAATCTTGTCGCAGAATTCCTGGTCATCCGCGGATAGTTCTCCAGTCTCGATGAATTCCTCAAATATGTCGCACTTCATTAACCTAACAACAGCTTTAGCCAATAATTCAGCATCTAATTATATTTAAATAGGCACAAGTTAAAAAATATATTGGTAGCTGAGAAATGGAAAAGATAGCACACAGCAAGAAATTTATTGGTGGAGATTGGGAGAAAGAGATCGATGTCAGGGATTTCGTTATAAGGAACTATAGACCTTACGATGGAGATGCGAGCTTCCTCACGCGCTCTGCTGCGGAAGATACAGAGAAGGTATGGAGCAGAGTCAAGAACCTGGTTCGTGAGGAGATGCAGAAAGGTGGTGTATTAGACGTAGACTCAGATATTCCGTCATCGATAACTACTTTTGGTCCTGGTTATATCGACAAGGAGCACGAGAAGATCGTTGGGCTACAGACCGATGCACCTTTG